>NZ_JBIFXS010000020.1:0-39471 GCF_043558645.1 Mariniflexile sp. HNIBRBA6329
AGCCCTATTGAATATCGAGCTCATTATTGTCAAAATTAATTATAAATTTGTCTAAGGTTTTGGGGGCAGTCCATTTTATTCGGTTTTTATTTGCTAAATTAGGTGCTTAAACACGCCACTAATCATACACAAAACCGTTAGCATACATTATGACAAAAATAAGTATCATAATATTGATAGGAGTACCATTTCTATTATTGTTCGGAAGAAAAAGGAAATGGAATACTGACCAATTAAAAAAAACAATTGCCGTTGGGTTCACAATAATTGGACTGATAGGTTTTGCTTTCTCTGCTACCAATGAATTCAGGTTGTTATTTTATTCGTTTGTAGTTACACCAGTCTTTATAATGATTGACAACTTATTCCGGAATTTGAGTATAAAGAAGCACAATAGAGACCTGAATCTATGGCTTAATTATTCTGACGATGTTTATGGAATTTTTGCTCCAATGACCTCCTCTAAATTTAAGACAACGGATGTTTTTTTTTCTATAACGCTTTTAATCCTAATTGTTGGATTGGCTTTTATTGGTGTTGTTCTGTTTGGGAAAGAGGATTTATATAGCCGATTAATAAATTAAAACGATATGCTAACACCGTATATAAAAAATTGCTAGCTTTACCTTAAACCAAAGTTAGTTGCTCGTTTGCTAGCTTCTGATTTTCCTTCGGAAAATCCTCGCACACAAACACGCAACTTTCCATATACCAAACGTTGTGCATAATGTAAAGCAACGTTACGGAGAACTGAAAATGGACTGAATTGAAAAACGGAATTTCTATAACTGAACATCTGAAAAACGAGAAAAAACAACGCCTGATTTACGGTGGAATTTTACTCTTGTGGATATTTGTCGGACTGAATTTCGTTAAATATAAATATGACTTTAGCCCATTCAGAATTGATATGCTGATTTTAATGATTGTCTCAACTCTACTGTTGATTGGACCGATTATTATAAATAGAAAAATAATGTGGATTGGCGCTTTTGGATTTGCATTGTTGCACGGACTTTGGACAACCTACAAAGTGACATTTGGAACTTTAGTGGATTTTCATAGAGACTATGTTCCAAGTCCAAATTGGAATTTGAATGATATCGGAGTTTCTATTTTGCTTATTACTGTCTCGTTTTTAGTGACGTGGATTATTTGGAAAATGAAACCTAAAAAATAAAAACACTATGCACAACACTGGCTATAATTCATTGCGGCGGAATTTCCTATCGGAAATTCCTGCGTATTTGCAATGTTTGGTTTACGGCGGAATAATTCTGCCGAATCATTCCGCAACGAAACCATAGCCTAAACCGTTGTAGGTAATTTAAAAAAGAACTATGAAACGAATATTATTCTTAACATTATTATTGATTTTTACAATTAAATCATTTTCTCAAGATTCGAAATTTAGTCTTGAATTAAATTATCCAGTTCCAATAGACGAGAATTTCGTTGGAAAAAATTATAGCGGAATTATTGACCTTGGTGCTAAATTCAGATTTGCTGAATTAAATCCTTTAAATTTAGGAGCTTCTTTAAATGGTGGGATTTTAATCAATGATTCCCGACCAAATAATGAATTTCAAGACTTTAAAATCACAGCATACTTAATTCAACCAAGAATATTTGCGGAATTAGACATTGAATCTATAAAAAGTTTTCATCCTTCTGTTGGACTTGGATATACTTTTATAATTTTTGACGCTAAAGGAACTCAAAATGGATTTGACATTTCTGGTGGTAGTCAAACTCAAAGTGGTTTAAACATTAATTTAGGAATTGCTTATGACATAAATGATAAATTGTTTGCCCAAGTTCAATACGATTTTATAAAAATAAGTCTTGAAAGCGAAATTCCTGATATAAAATACAATACAAACGTTAATATATTAAAAATAGGTTTAGGCTACCGATTATAAAAAAACTACCTACAACACAGTATATAAAAAATTGCTAGTTTTAGCTAAACCAAAGTTAGTTGCTCGTTTGCTAGCTTCTGATTTTCCTTCGGAAAATCCTCGCACACAAACACGCAACTTTTCATATACCAAACGTTGGCGTGCATTAAAAAAATGAGTACTATAGAAAAAATAAAACAAGAAATAAAAAAGCAGAATCTTCAAATTGTAAGCGGAATCGAATCTGACTTCGAATTCATCTTGTGGGATTTGACCGAAATGGATGAACTTAATAAAGGTTATGAAGTTCAAAAATATCACCACGGACACTACGCAATTGGCTCAAGTGGTGGTGGAGAAATGCTGACTGTAGAATTTGATACTGGAATAGTTTATAGAATTCCATTTATCTCAACTGATAATAGTGAAAAAATAAAAGTGTCGGATTCAATAACTGAACTGACCAAATTAAATTAAAAACGCACGCCAACACAGTATATAAAAAATTGCTAGTTTTAGCTAATCCAATGTTAGTTACCCGTTTGCTAGCTTCTGATTTTCCTTCGGAAAATCCTCGCACACAAACACGCAACTTTCCATATACCAAACGTTGGCTACAATTATCAAAAAAATCGCAAATTGAATGATTTAGACAAAAAATACTTTATAACATCTATTGGGCGTAAGATATTGAACCCATCGGATTTTAGCCTAAAACCGACTAATGAATTGGATATTTTTGTTGACACGGTTGGACAAAAATGGAAAAAGGAATTATTATGGGACAATGGCTGGGGAAAAGAATTTGGATTAGTTAGACTTCCAAAATTAACAGCAAACGAACTTTGGCTTCTCCTTACCAAATCTAATGTTTACGAAAACAAACGTGGCGCAGCAGAGTTTTTAAATGAAAAACATCCTTTTGAACTAAAAGAATTCTTAATAAAATTGTTTCATAATAAAACAAAAATAAATAGAGATTTAACCAAAAGACTCTCCTACTTAGGAATGTTAAAAACCGTAACAAACAGAAATAAAACAGATGGAATGAAATATTCAAAAATAAATTCTGACTATCAAGAATGGAAAAAATTAAAAATTGATTTTGACAATCTCAAAACAGAAAGTTTTTGGGAAAAAATAAAAAAACTGTAGCCAACACAGTATATAAAAAATTGCTATTTTGTGCTTAACCAATGTGAGTTGCTTTGTTTGCTTGCATCTGATTTTCCTTCGGAAAATCCTCGCACACAAACACGCAACTTTCCATATACATCAACGTTAGCTACAATTTTGACCCGTCCTGAAATAAGGCTACATAATTTTAAACATTATGTACAAAAACGACAAAGTAATCAGACGGTATTCAGAACCTTTTAAACTGAAAATTTTAGACGAAATCACAACCGGAAAACTAAACAAAAATCAACTAGGTAAACTTTATGGCATTGCGCCCACTACCATTAATGAATGGATCAGGAAGTACAACCGTAAAGACCTCATGAACACCAGAGTAAAAGTGGAAACAAAAGACGAGATAACACGAATTAAAGAACTGCAAAAAGAGATCGAACAGCTTAAAAAGCTACTCTTAAAAAAGGATCTAGATGCCTTGGTATTGGATTCATATCTGGAAGTAGCTGCAGAAGACCTGGGCTATAAATCCGTTGCCGAACTAAAAAAAAAGTTAAGTACAAAGCCTTAATCAAGGCCAAGGAAAAAGCTAAGGGATTTGCTTCTTTATCGACCATAACCCATTGTTTTGGACATAAACGCAATGCTTATTATAAGTATAAAAACAGGGCTGATAAGCGTTTAAAAATAGAACAGCGGATTATTGAGATAATAAAGAAAAGACGCAAATCCCTTCCTAGAGAAGGCGTGCGTAAACTTTGACCCGTCCTGAAATAAGGCTACATAATTTTAAACATTAAATAAAATCAAAGCATGTTTAATCATTAGTTTGTACTTGCTTTAAATAGTTGATGATTTTTCGATGTGAATTATCAATAACTTGATGAGAAATACTCCCTTGATAATTATAAGTAATACCTTCTGGTGTGTGACCTTGCAACTTCATCACAATTAAATTATGTATTAATAATTCGCCAGCATAAGTCCTAAATAAATATCTGGTGCTTTTACTTTTCAAAAATTCTGGAAGTTTTTTATTTTTTGAAATACTTTCTAAACTACGATTGTAAGTACGTCTAAACGATGCGTATTTACCTTTATCACTAATAGGATTAGGTATGAAACTAAAAATTCTTGTTGCTTCTGATGTACCATACTTTTTTATAAAACTTAAAGCTTCATCAAACAATTTATTATCTATAATTGGACCACCGTTTTTTTTGTTACGGTTTTTGTAACGCTTAAACACTACTCTGTCTTTTTTTATATTCCCCCATTCTAATAAAGCTACATCAACCAAATCATGCCCGCCAATATAAAATTGAAATAACAACAAACCTAAATTACGATGTTGTTTTAATGCGCTATTGGGGTTTGATGTGGTAGGAGTATATGCTGTAGAAAACTGAAGTTGATTCGGTTGTAATTCAATAACGGGTTTGGGTGTGGGTGTTTTCATTATTCCTAAAAAAGGGTTTCCGGACTTAATACTCAACGAAGTACGACGTTGAGCTTCTTTGTAAATAGCACGCATGGTACGAAAGTAGCTCATTACACCACCCAAATTCACACCCATTTTTATTTTATGTAACATAAAAGCATTAAGCCATTCGTATGTAATACTATTGATAGGTATATCGGTTCTTGGCGAAATATATTGAGAAATAATACTCTTAACATCTTTATAAGATTGAAAACTTTGGTTTTGAGTTTGCTTTTCTTGTATTCTTATATCAAAAAACTCTAGGAACATAGCTTCTTTAGTATCTCCACTATTATCATCAAACAAAATTTGTTTTGCTTCACTTGGTGTATAATTCCCGTAACTTATCTTTATACATTTAGCTTTATACTCTAGAACTACGGGATGGAGATAATAATAATCTGGATGTGCTTTTAAAAGTTGTGAGTTTTCAGCATCCCAAAAAAATGCTTGGGTATAACCTATCGTTTTTCGAGTTCTATTTTTTGAAGAAACAAACAATTCAACACAAATAGGATGCCCCTTTTTTGTGATTTTTGACGTTAAAATAGTAACAGATGCTTTCAAAATGGATACATTTTAGATACACTTTTACTACAATTTTACCACTTTTTAACACGAAAAACAACTGAAAATCAAAAAATAAAAAATGTATAAAAACTAAAAACCCCACAGATAGTGGGGTTTTAGCGGTGTGACCTCGACTGGATTCAAACCAGTAACCTCTTGAGCCGTAATCAAGTGCGCTATTCAGTTGCGCCACGAGGCCTTTTTAAGTGGGTGCAAATATAAAATTTTATTAAAATACAACCAAATTTATTTCAATATTATATTTCATTTTTAATTCTTATTATTAGTGTCTTTTAAAAACGGTCTTATTTATACTAAACTTAAGTAACATTTATTACATAACTAAGCTTTGCTTCTTTTTACATTTGCATTAAATTAACAGGTATGAACTATATTTTAAATCCGTGGCCATGGTATGTATCCGGACCACTTATTGCCATAGTAATGGCGCTACTTTTATATTTTGGAAAAACATTTGGCATGTCGTCTAACTTAAGAACGATGTGTACAATCATGGGAGCCGATAAATTTTCAAACTTTTTTAAATTTAATTGGAAAGACCAATCATGGAACCTAACGGTTGTTGTTGGTGCCATTATTGGAGGCTTTATAGCTGCCAATTATTTATCAAATGATCGTATTAGCAATTTAAACCCTGCTACCGTAACCGAATTACAGCAAATGGGGTTTAAAAATGCTGGTGCTACTTTAGTACCCACCGAAATGTACAATCTTGAAGCCATTACTTCTATAAAAGGATTGTTATTGCTAATAGTTGGTGGGTTGTTGGTTGGCTTTGGAACACGATATGCTGGCGGTTGTACTTCTGGACATGCCATTACAGGACTTAGCAGTTTACAAAAAACATCTTTAATTGCTGTCATTGGATTTTTTATTGGAGGCTTGATAATGACCAACTTTATTTTACCCTTAATTTTTTAGATTATGAAACGAGCAACTTATTCAAGCATTTATACTAACAATTATAAAAGCGAGTCGCATTTGGCATTTAAAAAACAATAAAACTAAACAAATGAAATATTTTAAATTTTTACTAGTAGGCGTATTTTTTGGAATTGTTTTAGTAAAATCGGAAGCTGTGTCGTGGTACCGTATTTATGAAATGTTCCGTTTTCAATCGTTCCATATGTATGGCATTATTGGTACTGCTATTGCTTCTGGTGTTCTATTTCTTCAAATTTCAAAGAAAGGCTATATAAAAAGTATTGAAGGCGCTGATATTTTTGTACCTAAAAAAGATAACGGTTTTATTAGATATATTGTTGGTGGTAGTATTTTTGGATTGGGTTGGGCACTTATAGGTGCTTGTCCAGGTCCTATGTATATTTTACTGGGAACAGGCGTTTACAGCATGCTTATAGTTATTGCCGCTGCAGTTTTAGGCACTTTTATTTATGGTGTTTTAAAAGATAAACTACCACACTAAGTTATATAATTTCAGCACTTAAACCGGCATCAAGTAACATACTGCAACGCGGTTTCAAATCGTCGTACAGACCTGTTTTTACAGTACACTTGCCTTTATAATGCACCAAGATAGCGCATTGTTCAGCTTGTTCCGCGGTGTGTTCGCATGCATAGATAAGTGTATTTATAACATGGTCGAAGGTGTTAACGTCGTCATTAAACAACACAATCTCGTTTTGGGTAAGTACTTCTTCTTGAAGTAGTACTTCTTCAGATGTTTTTTCTCTAGTACTCATAAGTCAAAGTTTTTACTAATTTAAAAATTTTAAAGCAACCCAATGGTTTCTTTCCAACTTTTCTTCAAATTTTAACAAATATTTTTCACACGTTTCTTGAATTACAGGGATATCATCGTTGTAAAATCCGCTTAGAAACAAGAGTCCATTTTGGTTTAAACACGACACATAAGTTTCCATATCGTTCAATAAAATATTACGATTGATATTGGCTATAATAATATCGTATTTTCTACCAGACAAAACACTGGCATCGCCTTCTATAACCGCGATGTTTTTACAATTATTACGCTCCACATTTTCAATACTGTTTAAATAGCACCAGTTATCATAATCTACCGCGTCAACAGGTTTTGCGCCTTTCATTTCTGCTAAAATGGCCAAAACTCCTGTACCACAACCCATATCTAAAACCGATTTATTGGTGAAATCGTTTTTTAAAATATGTTGGATCATCATGTGAGTAGTTTCATGATGCCCAGTACCAAAACTCATTTTTGGTTCGATGATGATATCGTATTGGGTATTAGGTTTTTCATGAAATGGTGCACGCACCGAACATACATCATCAACAATTATAGGATTGAAATTCTTTTCCCATTCTTCGTTCCAGTTAGTTTGTTCTATTTCGTTGAACTCATATGTTATTTTGAATTCTTCGGAATTTAGAATTTGAACATCATCAAGTATCGATTCATTCCATTCGTCTTTTTGAATGTATGCTGTCACGCCTTCTTCGGTTTCTACAAAGCTTTCAAAACCTGCATAACCGAGTTCTGCTATAAGAATTTCAACGCCTGGTTGTAATGGTGTCACTTTAAATTCGTAACCTATATAAATGATGTTTGACATGGTAACTATGAAATTATAATTGTACTCGCCATTGATAAGTGCGTTAGCGATAGAAACGGCATCCTTTTTGGCACCCTAAAGTGCCAAAAAGATACAGTGTATAGCGCGACCCTTGGGTAACGCCCAAAAGATTTCCTTCTTCAAGGAAATGACAAATTTAAAATGCGTTTACAATCGCAAAAAAGTCGTCTGCATTAAGTGCTGCACCACCAATTAAACCACCATCTACGTCTGGCTTTCCAAAAATTTCCTGTGCATTGTTTGGTTTAACGCTACCACCGTATAAAATGGATACACTGTTTGCTACATCGGCACCGTATTTATTGCTTAAGGTTTTACGGATGAAGGCGTGCATATCTTGTGCTTGCTCTGGGCTTGCGGTTTCGCCAGTTCCAATAGCCCAAACAGGTTCGTAAGCCAACACAATGTTTTTAAAGGCCGAGGCTTCTAAATGAAACAAGGCGTTTTTTATTTGGCTTTCTACTACGGCTTCGTGGTTTCCTGATTTTCTGTCGGCCAACACTTCACCAAAACAGAAGATAACACGTAAATCGTTTGTCAAAGCTGCATCTACTTTTTTAGCTAAAATTTCATCGGTTTCTCCAAAATATTCACGGCGCTCGCTATGCCCTAAAATAACGGTTTTAACACCTACGCTTTTAAGCATGCTTGCACTAATTTCGCCTGTGTAAGCTCCATTGGCAGCAAAGTGCATGTTTTGGGCAATCACCTCAATATCTGAATCTTTCAGTGTTTGGTATGCTTGCCATAAGTTGGTAAATGTTGGAGCTATCATCACCTCCGCATCAGACGTTTTTATTTGGCTTTTTAAGTTTGTTATTAGCGTTTCGGTTTGCGCTAAATCGTTGTTCATTTTCCAGTTTCCTGCTACAATTTGTTGTCTCATTTTTTAATTTACCTTTTGAATGAAGGACTTTTATTAAGTTTTATTATAAAATTTCTTTGATTTTTTTATCGTCTGCCTCAATGGCTTTGAATAGTTTTATGCTTCCATTTGGGGCAATGACCATGTATCTAGGTATCCAATCTAACTGAATAAATTCACCAAATGGACCTTTCCACCCTGATTGCATAAAGTAATGCTGACCTTGTACACCATACTTTTTGATGCCTTTTTTCCATGCATCTTCGGTTTTATCTAACGACAGAAAAACGTAGGTGGTGTTTTTATATGCCTTTTGTAGATCTTTAACCATTGGCATACCACCAATACAGTCTTTACACCAAGATGCCCAAACATCAACCACCAAGGTTTTACCTTTGTTTTCTTCTAAAATTTCACTGAATGTTATTGTTTTTCCTTCTAAGGTTACAAAAGCATCATTTAATGCTGCTTTAGAAAACTGCGTTGGTGTTTCTTGTGCGTTACAGTTTAAAATACTTATCAATAGAATTGCTATATATTTTACTTTCATAGGTTAAAAATTCTTTTTTGAAAACATGCAAATTTACTGAAGTTTTACTTTAGGGTCTAACCAAACGTAAATTATATCTACAAAAATATTGATAATGATAAATAATAAAGCAATTACTAAAACGGAACCCATAATTACAGGCAAATCCAATGTATTTAAGGCGTTTACAATTTCTTTTCCCAAACCGTTCCACCCAAAAATATACTCTACAAAAACCGCACCTGCCAACATGGAAGCAAACCACCCTGAAATAGCTGTAACCACGGGGTTTAAAGCATTTTTAAGC
The DNA here is from genome assembly GCF_043558645.1 of Mariniflexile sp. HNIBRBA6329. Taxonomy (NCBI): domain Bacteria; kingdom Pseudomonadati; phylum Bacteroidota; class Flavobacteriia; order Flavobacteriales; family Flavobacteriaceae; genus Mariniflexile; species Mariniflexile sp. HNIBRBA6329. The sequence continues at coordinate 9,387 of NZ_JBIFXS010000020.1, forward strand.
GCATGCTTTTTTATGATTTGATATTCGCTTAAGCCTTTTGCTCTGGCGGTTCGGATATAATCTTGATTAAAAACTTCCAATAACGAATTTCGCATTAATTGAATAACGACTGCCAAAGGACGGATACCCAAAACAATGGCTGGAAGTATGAGGTTTTTTAATTTTAGATGATTGGCTTCACCAAAATCGTCCAATTCATAAAGACTTCCCGTCATTTCTAAATGGGTGTATTTATGTAATACAAAACCAAAGAACCATGCAAATAAAATGGCACTAAAAAACGACGGCACACTCATACCAAAGGTGCTGAATATTTGAATGGTTTTGTCCAGCCATTGGTCTTTATACAATGCTGAAACAATGCCTAAAACAATGCCTATAAATATGGCAATTATGATGGCAGATACTGCTAAGACGAATGTATTTGGCAAAGTTTCACCCAAAACATCACTCACCTTTTTACCTTGTTTGGTAAACGATTCTCGTAAATACGGCAACTTTAAAACAGTGGTGGTATTTCCTATTGAAAATAATCGTGTTGCAGTATATTTGTCTTTTCTTAAAAACGTATAATCGGTTTCTGTTTTTGAATGAAATGATAGCGGCGATAAATCATTCAAATAATAAAAATATTGCGTACTAATAGGTTTATCAAACCCATATTTTTGCTTTACAATGGCCAATTGGTCGCTACCTTCATTTTGTCCCAGCATCATTTGTGCGGGATCACCGGGAAGCACATTGAATAAAAAGAATATAACGGTTACTACACCAAATAAGGTGAGTAATGCGTATGTGATTTTATTTAGGATATAGCTTATCAAATAGTTTATTGTTTAGTTGTATGTTGTTAAGTCGAGGTCGACTAAACGACTACACGACAAACAACTAAACTTTTTTTTGTTAAAAATTACAACTTCAATTCGTCAATATCATTCCAATGTACTTTTTGTTTAATGGTGCCTTTATCCAATTCTAAAATACCTGGATTTGAACGTACCACGGTTTTAAGGGCTTTTTCATCACATAAATACCAATTGAAATTCAATTTATAAAGCTTATTAATTTTCTGTTTATCATCTTCACCCGATGCCGTTAAACCAATAACTTTGTAACCTTTTTTAATAGCTTGGTCTGACATAGCTTTCAATTTCTCAGCACCTGCTTTTTCCATTTTTTCCAAATTGTATGAAACGATGATGATTAGGTTTTCTTCTGAAAGAAACTGTTCTGTTAAATTATCGCCTTCGGAATCTTCTATTGAAAAATCTACCACGGGCGGTTTGTAACCTTCGTCTATTACTTTAGAATCGACATCAACATAATCACCATCCACTTCTGGATACGAACCATCTGTAGTGATTATTTTTTCTTCACCGTTCACTTTAAATTTCCAATAATATTCCACTATTGGCTTAGGTGCATTTTCTGGTGTAGACATACCTTCTAAAATATTGTTCCCAATTTTATAAGCTCTAAAATCTACTACAGGCAAATGCATGAGTACATGATACGCCAACCAAAAACTAAAAATAAAGCTTAGCAAAGCTAAAATGGTGGTTTGCAAATTGCTAAATACTGGTTTTACGTGTTTAATTCCAAAAAACAAAATGAGGATGAGCACCAATAAAACAACATCTTTAGTAAAACTTTCCCATGGTGTCAATTTTAAAGCATCACCAAAACAGCCACAATCCTTAACTTTATCAAAATACGCCGAATAGAAGGTTAGAAACGTAAAAAATACGATCATTAATAGTAAACTCCAAACAGTAAATTTTGGTTTGTAACCAATAATTAGGAACACACCCAAAACCACTTCAAAAACAACTACTAATACCGAAAAAATTAAGGCATAAGGCTCTAATGACGGTATATTTAAAACATCTACGCTAAAATATTCCTGTAATTTATATGAAAAACCAAGGGGATCATTGAGTTTTATTAAACCTGAAATGATGAATAAAACACCAACTAAAATTCTTGATATGCTTACTAATGCTTTCATTTTCTTTATGATTAAGACCTTTCGACTGCGCTCAAGGTAACATTCTTTTAAAATTACTTTTTGTTTAAATGGATCATTGCAAAAACCGCATAATTAATCATATCTTGGTAATTAGCGTCAATACCTTCACTTACCAATGTTTTGCCTTTATTGTCTTCAATTTGTTTAACGCGCAGTAGTTTTTGCAAAATTAAATCGGATAAACTGCTTACACGCATATCGCGCCATGCTTCGCCATAATCGTGGTTTTTATCTTCCATCAATTTTTTGGTAATGGCAACTTGTTTTTCGTATAGTTCAGTGGCTTCTTCTGTAGACAAGTCGGGTTGTTCCACCACACCTTTTTCCAACTGAATCAACGCCATAATACTGTAATTTATAATGCCAATAAACTCGCTAACTTCACCTTCATCAACCTTTCTTACATCATTTTGTTGCAATCCACGAATACGTTGCGCTTTAATAAAAATTTGGTCGGTAAGCGATGGCAAACGCAATATGCGCCATGCGCTTCCGTAATCGGACATTTTTTTAATGAATAAACTTTTACAGGTATCAATTACGGCATCGTATTGTTTTGAAGTATCTTGCATGTATTAAAACGAATTTTGTGTAAATTTCGCTTAAATAGTTTAAAGTTCAAAGTTGAAAGTTCAAATGTTTTTTAAAGTTACCACGAATACACAAATAATTGTTTTTTTAGCACAAAACCGACTCTGAATTCTTAATTTTGAAAGCATTTTAAATTTACATTAAACAAAAAAGCATTCACGCATTAGTGTCTAAAAAAAGCATGACCATAAACTGCAAAGGAAAACTCATCGATTTGTCATCACCAAAAGTGATGGGTATTTTAAACATAACTCCAGATTCGTTTTACGATGGTGGCATTCATAAAAATGAAGCGGCTATATTAAAACACGTTGAATCTATGCTGAATGATGGAGCTACATTTATTGATATTGGCGCATATAGCTCTAGACCCAATGCAGATCATGTTTCGGAAGCTGAAGAATTGCAACGCATTTTACCCATTATACATGCCGTTTTAAAAGAATTCCCAAAAACAGTAATTTCCATTGACACCTTTAGAAGTAACGTTGCTAAACAATCCGTTGAAGCTGGTGCTGCTTTAATTAACGATATTTCCGCTGGAAAATTAGACGACAATATGCTGCAAACCGTTGCCAATTTACACGTGCCATATATTATGATGCACATGAAAGGCACGCCACAAACCATGCAACAGCATGCCAATTACAACAATATAGCCAAAGACATTTTATTTTATTTTTCTGAACGTATTGCAACTGCTAAAGCTTTGGGTATTGTTGATATGGTTATAGATCCTGGATTTGGTTTTGCTAAAACCATAGAACAGAATTACGAGTTATTGAATCATTTAGAGTTGTTTAAAATGATTGAAAAGCCTTTACTTGTTGGAATTTCCAGAAAATCGATGATTTACAAAACTTTAGAAACTACTGCCAATGAAGCGTTAAATGGCACCACCGTTTTAAACACCGTTGCTTTACAAAAAGGCGCCTCCATTTTACGGGTACACGATGTGAAGGAAGCCATGGAAACTATTAAATTGGTAGAAGCGCTAAAATGTTAAATGTTGAATCTATGAAAGCCACCTGTCTTCTTATCGTTTTGCTTTTTGTTTTTTCCTGCGGAAAAGATAAAGTTGTTGAACTTCCTGAGATTAATCAATCTGAAATATCTGAAATAAAAGATATATCGGCTGCCTATTTATTTTATGATGAAACCCAACCTGATAGTTTAGAATTAAACCGAAAAAACTTAATTAACACCACGAATTGGTTGATTAATGTAGACAAACGCTTAACACTGAAACAAGCCATTCCTAAAATAAAATTTCTTCAAGAAAAGAAACAAAAATCTGAGCACAAAAACGAAAATGCCAAAAACTATTTTACCTGTAATGATACCAGCAAAAAAAACTTAGGGTTTGTAGAATTTACCAATGTGGTTTATCATAATGAAGCTTTCCATGACTATGTTGCTTCAAATTCTAATTTGGATTTTTCAAACAAAATGAAAATTGATTTTTATTCTTCTAATGAAATTTATTTGGAGTTTCCTCTTTTTGACATTACTTCCGTGCTTTCAAAAAAGAACAATTTATTGAATAATATCAAACGTATATTGACCAATGAACTGAGTCCTGTTGAAATCATATTAAGTTTCAATCAAAATTTAACGATTCAAGATTACATTTCGTATAAATTGATGTTTTCTGAATTAGACTTAAAGAATGTTACCATATCAAACCACGAATTCATTTTTAATTAACCTTATTTTACTAAATTTACCAAAACCCATTTTGCCTTGGAAATTTTTGATGACCTTTTAAAATTCTCTGTTGTTGATATTATTGATGTGTTCCTAGTGGCACTTCTACTCTACTACATTTACAAACTGGTTAAAGGCACGGTGGCCATCAATATTTTTATAGGAATCATCATAATTTACTTAGTTTGGCGACTTACCAATTTCTTGAACATGGAACTACTATCGGGTATTTTCGGTGGTTTTATGAAAGTGGGAATCATCGCATTGATAGTGGTGTTTCAACCAGAAATCAGGAAATTCCTATTAATGGTTGGTTCTACAAACTTTAGTAAACGAGGAAAAATATTTAAACAATTCAAATTCTTAAAAACTGAAACTTCCGACGAAACCAATGTAGATGCTATTCTTTCGGCTTGCATTAAAATGGGTAAATCTAAAACCGGAGCTTTAATTGTTTTTGAACGCAATAATAACTTGGATTTTTTAAGTTCTACAGGCGATGAAATGAATATAAAAGTAACGCAGCCCATTATTGAAAGTATTTTTTTTAAGAACAGCCCGCTACACGATGGCGCTATTATAGTAAGCAACAATATTGTAAAAGCAACGCGGGTTATTCTGCCTTTAAACAATGAAAAAACCATTCCAAAACGTTTTGGTTTACGCCATAGAGCTGCTATAGGCGTTACCGAAAAAACAGATGCTTTAGCGCTTGTTGTAAGTGAAGAAACAGGTAATATTTCCTATTTTAAGGATGGAGAATTTGTGGTTTTTGAGGACAACACCCAACTAAATTTAATGATTAAAAGAGATTTAGCTTAAAGCACTTCTTCCTTTAAAAACTGAACTTCGTACAAGTTTTTATAATACCCATTTTCTTTTTTAAGAAGTTGTGCATGTGTGCCTTCTTCTACAATTTCACCAGAATCCATGACAATAATTTTGTCTGCTTTTTTAACGGTAGCGAGTCTATGCGCAATAACAATGGACGTTCTGCCATTGGTCATTTTATCGGTTGCATTTTGTATGAGTTGTTCCGAATGTGAATCGACAGACGATGTTGCTTCATCCAAAACCAGTATACTAGGGTTGGTAACATAAGCTCTTAAAAACGAGATGAGTTGACGTTGGCCTGAAGACAACATTACCCCGCGTTCTTTCACATTATAATGATAGCCTCCTGGTAAACTGGCAATAAAATTGTGAACCCCAATGTCTTTAGCTGCTTGTGTTACCACGGCTTCCGTAATTTCCGGATTGTTAAGTGTTATATTGTTTAAAATGGTATCGGCAAACAAAAACACATCTTGTAAAACCACCGCAATTTGTGTGCGTAACGATGCCAAAGTTACCTGTTTGATATCGCGCCCATCAATAGAAATCACACCATCTTTAATTTCATAAAAACGATTCAATAAATTTATAATAGTCGATTTCCCAGCACCAGTTGCGCCTACAATGGCCACCGTTTCTCCTTCTTTCACGTTAAATGAAATACCTTTTAATACATCTTCATCATCTACATAATTAAAAAACACCTTGTCAAAAACAATGTTGCCTTTAAAATGCTCTGCCACATGCGTTCCTGTATCATCAATATGCGATGTGGTATCTAAAATTTTAAATACACGGTTGGCAGCCACCATACCCATTTGAAGCGTATTGAAATTATCAGCCATTTGGCGTAATGGCCTAAACAACATAGGAATGAACATAACGAAAGCAATCAAATCCCCTTGTGATACTTCAGTACCATTCAACACAATATTCAAACCACCATACCAAGCAATTAAACCAATACTTATAGACGACACCAAATCGGCCAACGGAAAGAAAATAGAGTTGTACCAAACGGTTTTTAACCAGCCTTTTTTATGTCTGCCATTAATGTCTATAAAATTTTTGTATTCAATAGATTCACGTGTGAAAATCTGTAAAATTTTCATCCCCGTTAAACGTTCTTGCACAAAGGAATTTAAGTTAGACACCTCATTTCTAACCTCTTCAAAAGCCACTTTCATATACTTTTGAAAAATTCTAGTAGCATACATAAGCAATGGCAGCATGATAAAAACGATTAAACTCAATCGCCAATTAATATAAACCATCACCCCAAAAACCACAATCATAGCCAACAAATCCCTAAAAATGGTGAACAAACCTTGTCCAAAAATATCGGCAATACGTTCCATATCGGTCACTGCTCTGGTAATCAACACACCAACCGAAGAATTATCGTAATACTTCATTTTAAAACTTAGCAAATGGTTGAATAGTTTTACGCGCACATCCATTACCAAATTCTGCCCTAACCAAGCGGCATAATATATAAACGTAAGCTGAAAAATAGTTTGAAGAATTAAAACAGCAAACATAATAAGCACATAAAACAAAAAGCTTTTAGGTTCTTTTACTGCAATGCTATTATCAATAGCGTATTTGGTAATATAAGGGGTTGCCGTCGTTAAAATGGCCAACAAAATAACCAAAACCAATAAGCTAAAAAAGATGATTTGATACGGTTTTATATATTGAAACAACCGTTTGAACAATGTAAAGTCAAAAATATTTTCCTTTTGTTTCGTCATTATAATTTTATATCGTTTGGATATTCAATTTTCGTTAAATACAAAGCATGTGCTGGCACCGAAAAACCCGCTTCACTCCTATTTTTAGATTGTATTATGGTGTGCAAATCTTCCACTTGCAGCTTGCCTAAACCAATTTGCACCATGGTACCCACAATGGCACGCACCATATTTCTTAAAAATCTATCGGCTTTTATTACAAAATGAATCTCGTCATTTTCAAAAAACCAATCGGCTTGCATCATCTCGCAATTAAAGGTTTTTACATCGGTATTTACTTTCGAAAAGCATTGAAAATCTTTGTACTGAAATAACAGTTGTGATGCCGCCTTCATTTTTTCAACATCCAAATGCTGCTTCACGTAATAGGCACTATCAAAATTGAACACGTTCTTTTTCAACGAAATCCTATATAAATACGTTCTGCTTAACGCATGAAAACGTGCATGTGCATCCGCTTTTACTTTAAAAACAGATTGAATGGCAATATCTTTAGGCAAAAACGAATTCAGTTTAAAAACCAAATCCATTTCACTAAAAGTTACATCACTATCAAAATGCGCCATCATATGTTGGGCATGCACCCCGGTATCGGTTCTACCAGCGCCCGTAATGGACACTTTTTCCTTTAAGAGCAAACCCAAGGCATTTTCAATAACTTCCTGTACAGAAATGGCTTTGGGTTGGATTTGCCAACCATGGTACGCACTACCGTTATAGGAAAGTTCAATAAAATATCGCAATGTGTTTCTATACTTTTAATGAAAAGCAAAGATAGGCAGTTTTGCCATTCCACCGAAGGCATGAATCTTAATTAAATATTAAAAAGTTTTATTTGGGCGTTACCCCTCCCGATAGCTATCGGGAGGGTTCGGCTATTCATTTCAATCTTTTGGCTTTTGTCATTCCTGCGAAAGCAGAAGTCCACAATTAAAGTTAAATTCTTCTTTTTACAACGATTCATTAGTATCAAGCTATAAAAAGGATGCCGCTTCAAATGCGAAGAATTCACGATTTCATTAATTCAAAATAATATGCATGAGTAATCCCTAACGCAGGTGTTTACCATTTTAAATGGCTAAATCCAAAAATGTTTTTCAAAACGTTTATTTCTATACAATACATTTTAAATGTACATCATTCATTGTGAAGGTTTCCTTTGAATTTAATGTGTTTTTTTTCGCTAATTCTAAATGAAATCAGTGCTACTATAGTTCCTAAAACAGATCCTATTAAAAACAAAATCAAAAAATCTGTTAGAATTTTATATGAAAAAATAAATCGACTATCTATAAGTTCAAAAATTGTCATAAAAATCGAAAAAGGCAATGCATAATCAAGCATTGCTTTTTTAAACAAATATTTTAGTTTATTGTTTCGTATTGACTCCCACTTTTTGTAGTAGTTCGATTGTTTTTCATCTAATTTCATGATAAAATCCATTTGAGGTCTTAACTAAATAAATACCATATTACTATAAACTCAGGTTCCCATTATTGTAATCTTCAAGAACCTTTTTTGCCTTTTCAAAATCTTCTTCGTTGATCTTAAGTGTTACGGCATTAAATCCACCCGAACTTACCGCAATGGGCTCAATGCTAGCCATAAGTTGATTGGTTAAAAACACTTGAATGTTTTTGCTTTCCAATAAATTTCTAATAATCATGGTTTCCTCCACACTTCCACTAAAAATATCAATCATAAGTCTCACTTTTTAAAAGTTCAGGTATACTATTAAAACGAATTTAGATTTTTTTTCTCACAAATTCAAAAAAAGCATATCCTAAGTTCACAACCTTTTTAAAACAATTATTTATAACTTTACCAGCAAACACCACAGTTATTAATTAATGACCAAAATACTTTTACTTTCCGATACACACAGCTATATAGATGACGACGTTATAAAATATGTAAAACAAGCGGATGAAGTTTGGCATGCCGGCGATATTGGCGATTTACAAGTTACCGATGCCATTAAAGCATTAAAACCATTGCGTGCTGTATGGGGAAATATTGATGATGCTAAAATTAGAGGTGAATTCCCCGAAAACAATCGGTTTATATGCGAAGGTGTCGATGTTTGGATCACCCACATTGGCGGCTACCCAGGCGCTTATAACATACGTGTTCGTGAAGAGATAAGAGCCAACCCGCCAAAACTATTTATTTGTGGGCATTCGCATATTTTAAAAGTAATGTCCGACAAAAAATTGAATTTATTGCACATGAATCCGGGTGCTGTTGGCAAACATGGGTTCCATAAAGTACGTACCATGCTTCGTTTTACTATTGATGATACTAAAATTGATAATCTGGAAGTGATTGAATTCAAGAAATAATCTACAATTGCCGCTTTAAAGAAACATTTTGCTCTATTTTATCCATTATTTTGTTAATGTTTTATTAAACACTAGCATTAATCCGCTTAAATTATGGCAATCGTCTCATAAATTGTAGTTTTGTCCCAATTTTAAATAGAAAACATAATTATTTATGAGTCAAGTAAAAGAAAATGATACCGTAAGAGTTCATTACACAGGAAAATTAAGCAATGGTCAAATTTTTGACAGTTCTTTAGACAGAGAGCCGTTGGAAATAACTTTAGGACAAGGCATGTTGATTCCTGGTTTTGAAAAAGGCGTGGTAAACATGAAGGTTAATGAGAAAAAAACAATTAATATTCCTGTTGCTGAAGCCTACGGCGACGTTCAAAAAGAATTGTTTCACGAAGTAAAGAGAGATCAATTACCCCAAGATATGACACCAGAAGTTGGTATGGGATTAGCTTCAAAAAACCCTGATGGTTCTGAAGTACAATTCCGTGTGGCGGAAGTTCATGAAGAACACATTATTATTGATGCGAACCACCCATTGGCAGGACAAGATTTAACGTTCGATTTAGAACTTGTTGAAATAAAGTAGACCTTTACTTTAGTAAAAGTTTAAAAAGTCTGGAAAATTTCCAGACTTTTTTGTTTTATATAAATTGGCTTCAAACTGTTACTTTTAAATATGACAGCACATGGATTAAAGATTTAAACGGACAGATTGTTAGGGATAGTAATGGAAAGCCCACAGCGACACAGGAGCGAGGACTTGTAATGGATAGCCCGACCCTTTGGGTAACGCCCAAATAAAATAAAAAACCCAAAGTTTTCACTTTGGGTTTTTAACGCACTAATACTACTAAGATATAAGGTTTTATCGTAATCGATCTACAGATTTTACGAGATCTTCATCCTTCTTGATGGCCTTATTGGCTAGGGCCAAAAATACGATAGAAACAATAGGGAGAAGCATCCCAATACCTTTCTCAGAAACCGCCGTTTCTCCAGATACATTTAGAGATTGATACACAAAAAATCCTAATAAAATAAAGTTTAATATGATGTTAAGTCGCCCCAGCATAAACTGTGACTTCCTTTTTTTATACTTAAATATGGTTATTATTGATAATAATGCCGATGCCAAAAACATGCCTAAATACAGCAAATTATCTTTGGCGTATACCACAACGTCTTCATTGGTAACCCATAAATGCAATACAAATATTAACCCAGCAGAAACTATGGCTGCGATTAAAAGATATACCGTTTGAATGCGTTGTAACATATAATTTTTAAAATACGTGTGAGCAAAAATAATAGTTTCTTTTGAAAAATAAATGTAAATTATTAAAATAAAGTTGTATAATTGCATTAGTAATCTTCAACAACCACGCATAGAGGTTGTTAATTCTTCAGAATAAAAATTCATTTTTTTTCAGAACAACTCAAATTCAAAGTCAAAACACATATTCAATAAACATTTATGTTTGAAATTTCACAATTAAACGAAAAGAAACTCTCTGACCTACAAGAGATTGCACAAAAATTGAACGTTCCAAAGTACCGTTCCTTAAAAAAAGCCGATTTAGTTTACCAAATTCTAGATCATCAAGCTACTAACCCAAAAGCGGTAGAAGCAGTTATAGAACCTACACCACAACCTGCGGCTAGCACTCCTGAAAAAAAGGAAGCTAAAAAACCGAGACAGCGTGTAGTAAAACCTATAAAAAACACACCGGTAACACCAGCGGCTGAAAAAACAGTTACTCCTGTTGAAAAAGCACCTCAAGAAACCAAAGAAGACAAAAAACCCCTTAACACGCCTAAACCTAGAGTTCAAAACGAGCGTTCTAACGACAACCAACAAAAACCGGCGAACCAAAAAAGAGAGCACAATCAAAATCAGCCTCAAAAAAATCAACACAAAAACCAAAAAAATGGCAATATAAATGTGGACGCTGGGAATAAAGATACAAGAAACCGTTACCGCGAACCAGATTTTGAATTTGATGCCATTATTGAAAGTGAAGGTGTTTTAGACGTTATGCAAGACGGGTATGGTTTTTTACGTTCATCGGACTACAACTATTTATCGTCTCCTGATGATATTTATGTATCGCAATCGCAGATTCGTTTATTCGGATTGAAAAAAGGCGATACGGTTTTAGGAAATGTACGTCCTCCAAAAGAAGGCGAAAAATATTTCCCATTAATTAAAGTCATAAAAATAAACGGGCAGAAACCAGAAGTGGTAAGAGACCGTGTTTCTTTTGAGCATTTAACGCCGTTATTCCCAAAAGAAAAATTCAATATTGCTGAAAAACAAAGCACCATTTCTACTCGAATTATGGATTTGTTCTCTCCTATTGGAAAAGGACAACGTGGTATGATTGTATCACAACCAAAAACGGGTAAAACCATGCTATTGAAGGATGTTGCCAACGCTATTGCCGCCAACCACCCCGAAGTTTATTTAATGATCTTATTGATTGACGAACGTCCTGAAGAGGTTACCGATATGCAACGTAATGTACGTGGTGAAGTTATTTCTTCTACCTTCGATAAAGAAGCACACGAGCACGTTAAAATTGCCGACATCGTTCTTGAAAAAGCAAAACGTTTGGTAGAATGTGGGCACGATGTGGTCATTCTTTTAGATTCTATTACACGTTTGGCACGTGCATACAATACCGTACAACCTGCTTCGGGCAAAATATTAAGTGGTGGTGTTGATGCCAACGCTCTTCACAAACCAAAACGTTTCTTTGGTGCTGCTCGTAATATTGAAAATGGTGGTTCTTTAACCATTATTGCTACCGCACTTACTGAAACTGGTTCTAAAATGGACGAGGTTATTTTTGAAGAATTCAAAGGAACAGGAAACATGGAGCTTCAGTTAGATAGAAAAATATCGAACCGTCGTATTTTCCCTGCGATTGATTTAACATCTTCAAGCACACGTCGCGATGATTTATTGTTAGATGAAAACACCATACAACGTATGTGGGTAATGCGCAAGTACCTTGCAGATATGAACCCTGTTGAAGCTATGGAATTCATCAACGATCGTTTCAAACAAACCAGAAACAACGAAGAATTTTTAATATCCATGAATGGATAATTAAAAAATGATTCCTCAATGCTCAGCTTTGAGGTTTCCATTAAAATTGTCATTCCCGTGAAAACGGGAAACACTCTAACTAAACATTAAACTAAACTTAAAAAGCCTTAACAAACTTGTTAAGGCTTTTTTATATATGAAAAATCGCTTCTATTTAATATTGATTTAAAAGATCTCTATATTCTTTTAAGTCAGAAATATTTATTTTGTTATTCAGGTTTTTTATAAGCGCAATTAAATATTTTAAGCTTTCAACTGGTTCGTTTTCTACATCGTTTTCAACATCTTCATCTTCTTCATCAACAAGCATAGGAATTAAAAATGTACCGTTCTCTTCAATATGCTCATAAGTAAGTCTTAGAACTTTTACTACTAACGGAATTTGCTCTTCTAAGGCATAAGTTCTTAACTCTTTAATATCGTTAACCAATGTATCTGTATTGATACCTGTTTTATCAAGATCGTTCAGAATTTTATCAATTAATTTAAGTGCTGCTTTATTTTCCAAAAGGGTAATATTTATGTGAATAATTAATTTTTTAACAATGCAAATTTATATTTTTAGAAATCAAAAACGGCTATTTATTCTATGATTTTACATTTTTATTTTAACCTTTTTCAATAACTTCACAAAAAGTCCAATACAAAAACTCTCCATAAAAAAAAGCCTCTCGGTATTGAGAAGCTTTTTAAATATTTTTTAAAAATGAACGTCTTAAAGCGTAGCAATGTGCTTAGCTAAACCAGATTTAAGGTTAGCAGCTTTATTGAAATGAATTACATTTTTCTTAGCTAATCTATCTAACATAGAAACTACAGAAGGAAATAACGCTTCAGCTTCTTTCTTATCAGTTAACTCACGTAATTTTTTAATAGCATTACGAGTTGTTTTATGCTGATATTTGTTAACCAAACGCTTAGCTTCGTTACTTCTAATTCTTTTTAATGCTGACTTATGATTTGCCATTTTTACTTTATTTTTTTTAAAAATTGTAGCCCGTAGGGGAATCGAACCCCTCTTACCAGGATGAAAACCTGGCGTCCTAGCCGATAGACGAACGGGCCATTTGTTTTTTTGAGTGTGCAAAGATAAATTTAATTTTCAAATCTACAACTTAAAAATTTAAAATTTACACAACTATTTTTTCAAATAACTCACAACGTTTCCATTGCGGATGCAAAAATACAACTATTTTTAAATGTCGCAATAGTTGTGCAAACTTTTTTGAAAATTTTTTTCTTAGTACGCTTTTGCAAACAACACTCTGCCTTTTGACGGTTTTCCTGAGTACACACAAATACCTTCTTCCTCCTTCATTTCCAAAGGAATACATCTAATAGTCGCTTTTGTAAGCTCTTTTATTTTCTCTTCGGTTTCATTAGTACCATCCCAATGCGCTGATATAAACCCTGTTTTTTTCTCTAAAACATCTTTAAATTCCTCAAAAGAATTTACTTCTGTGATATGGGAATCCCTAAAATCCAACGCTTTTTTAAATAAAGTATCTTGTATTTCTTTTAACAAACTTTCGACCTTGGTGGTTAAATCGTTTAAAGAAACCACTTCTTTAGTTAAAGTATCTCGTCTTGCTAGTTCAACTGTACCGTTTTGCAAATCTTTTGGTCCAATGGCAATTCGTAAAGGCACGCCTTGCAATTCGTGTTGTGCAAATTTTGCACCAGGGCGTTGCGTATCTCTATCATCAAACTTAACCGTGATACCTTTTGCTCTCAAATCACTTTGAATACTTTTAGCAACTTCCGATACTGCGGCAAATTCTTCATCAGTCTTATATATAGGAACAATAACCACTTGATTTGGCGCCAAACTTGGTGGCAACACCAATCCGTTGTCATCGCTATGCGTCATAATTAATGCACCCATCAAACGGGTAGAAACACCCCACGATGTTGCCCAAACGTAATCTTGCTTTCCTTCCTTGTTAGCAAACTTAACATCGAACGCTTTGGCAAAATTCTGTCCAAGAAAATGTGATGTTCCTGCTTGAAGCGCTTTCCCATCTTGCATTAATGCTTCAATACAAAAGGTTTCATCGGCACCTGCAAAACGTTCGCTTTCGGTTTTCACACCTTGCACCACGGGAATAGCCATAAAATTTTCAACAAAAGTTGCATACACATTATTCATCAACTTTGCTTCCGCTATCGCTTCCGCCTTTGTTTCATGGGCTGTATGTCCTTCTTGCCATAAAAATTCCGCCGTACGCAAAAACAAACGTGTACGCATTTCCCAACGCACCACATTTGCCCACTGGTTAATTAATATAGGTAAATCTCTATAAGATTGAATCCAGTTTCTATAGGTATTCCAAATAATTGCTTCACTGGTTGGGCGTACTATCAATTCTTCCTCCAATTTTGCCTCTGGATCCACTCGTAATTTTCCTGGTTTATCAGGGTCGGCTTGCAATCTATAATGTGTTACAATGGCACATTCTTTTGCAAAGCCTTCAGCGTTTTTCTCTTCAGCTTCAAACAAGCTTTTTGGAACAAATAATGGAAAATACGCGTTTTGATGTCCTGTTTCCTTAAACATTCTATCTAATTCCGCCTGCATTTTTTCCCAAATAGCATAGCCATAAGGCTTAATTACCATACAACCACGAACCGCCGAATTCTCTGCTAGGTCTGCTTTCACAACCAATTCGTTATACCATTTGGAATAATCTTCCGCCCTACTCGTAAGTTTTTTACTCATATCATTATTTTGGCACAAATATTGTGACTATGTTAAATATAAAAATAGTTCAGCAAAACTAACTATTTTTGTTATGTTCAACAATAAAAATCAAGAGATATGCAATTAAATAAATACTTAATAAAAAAAATGCCCTACTTGGCAATTCTTAGCTTAGTATTTGGTTTATACTCATGTGGTTCTTATCAATATGTTGGTACAGATAACGACGGTATTTATGGCAGTACTACAAGAACCGTTCAGTATGAAGAAACGGTAGTTGAAACACCACAAAACTCTAACAGCAATTACTATCAAAATTACTTTAAAAATAAAGCTATAGAGACCGAATATATGGTTGCCGACAATGAAATATTTACCGATATTGATACTTACGAAGGCAACAACTATGTTGAAAACGACACTTTAAACAATAATTACCAAGGTTATGGCGGCTGGGGACAAACTTCCAATTCAGTAACTATTAATTATATCAACAATGGTTGGAATAATTGGGGTTGGAATGATCCGTTTATGTATGGATGGGGATGGAATAATCGCTGGAACAGAGGATGGAACAATTGGGGTTACGGATACGACCCATTTTGGAATACAGGTTTTTATGGTGGTTTTTACTATAATAGTTGGGCTTACAACCCTTGGGGTTATGGTTATTATGGACATCCTTATAGATATTATGGATACAATAATTGGTATAACGGCAACGGAACTTACTATAACCGAAGAAATGTTTCTTACAGTGCAAGCCGAAGAGGCAGCAATTACAGTAATAACGCTACAAGTTTAAGCAACAACACCTACAGTACTTCTAGACGTAGTGGTAGTTCGGTTAATTCTGGAACAACTTCTTCTAAATACAATACTTCAAGAAGAAGCAGTGTAAATGCAAGTACTTCGCCATCAGCAGCGTATACTTCGAGACAATACAACTCTAACGGAACACGTGTTTATTCTGATACTCAAAGAAGAACTACTTATAGCACAAGTACACCTTCAGCAAATTCTACTACCAGATCTTCATCTACTGTAAGACGAAGTTCAGGAAGCACTTATACACCTTCAAACAGGAATAATACAGGAACGTTTTCTAGATCTTCTTCTAGCAGCAACTCCTCTTATACACCTAGCAGAAGCTACACACCAAGTTCTAGTTCTTCTTCTAGCAGCAGTTCAAGATCTTCAAGTGGAAGCTCTGGCGGCAGTAGAAGTTCAGGTTCTTCAGGCAGTGGTGGAAGACGTTAACAAATTTAAATATACACTATGAAAAAGTTAAACCTACTATTTATAGGCATGCTATCGGTGTGCTCATTAAACGCACAAGATATAAGTGACGCGTTACGATATTCACAAAGTGAAATTCAAGGAACCGCTCGTTTTAGAGCTTTAAGTGGTGCATTTGGTGCCTTGGGTGGCGATATGAGTGCGGTTAGCATTAATCCTGCAAGTTCTGCTGTATTTAGCCAAAGCCATGCTTCTATCACCTTTTCAAATGTTGATACTTCAAACGACACCCAATATTTTAATGGTTTTACTACTAGCAACACCTCTAATTTTGACATCAATCAAGGTGGTGCTGCCTTTGTTTTCGAAAGCAGAAACAATTCACCTTGGAGAAAATTCTCAATAGGTGTCGCATACGATAGAACCAATAATTATGATGATATTTGGAATGCTGTAGGCACAAATACTAAAGATGATGTGTTTATTGACAACAATGATGTAGTAAGAAGCCCTGCCAATTCAATTGCAGGTTATTTTTTTCTTAATGCAAACGGAAAACGATTGGATCAAATTTCAGCTTTTGATGATGAATCATTAAGCGATGCCTACACCGATATAGGGAATACTTACGGCTTTGCGCATCAACAAGCTTTTTTAGGATTTGAATCTTTTATTTTAGAAGCAGATGATATAAATGATGATGCTAACACTTTATATTCGTCAAATTTAGCTTCTGGAAATTTTACTCATAATTATTCATACGCATCTACAGGATATAATGGAAAAATATCTTTTAACATGGCAACTCAATATGAAGACAATTTATATTTAGGACTAAATTTAAATTCCCATTTCATTGATTACCAAAAATCTACTTTGCTATTTGAAAATAATTCAAATGCTGGATCTTTAGTTAATAATATTGAATTTGAAAATACTTTATCAACTAGAGGAAACGGGTTTTCATTTCAATTAGGCGGTATTATAAAATTAAGCCCTGAGTTCAGGTTAGGTGTTGCTTTCGATTCCCCTACTTGGTACACCATTGAAGAAGAAACAACTCAATACCTTTCAACAGTTCACTCTTATTTTGGTCCAACCGAAACTCAAGTTATCAATCCTCAAACAGTAAATGTGTACCCACAATATAAACTACAAACGCCATCAAAAATTACAGGAAGTTTAGCATATGTTTTCGGAACACAAGGCTTGTTAAGTTTTGATTATTCTAGAAAAGATTATAGCAAAACTAAATTTAAACCAGAATCTGATACCTTTTTTGCAGAACAAAACGACATAATGAGCAATATACTTACAGCTGCCTCTACTTACAGATTGGGTGGCGAATATAAAATAAAGCAATTTAGTTTAAGAGGTGGTTACCGTTTTGAAGAAAGCCCATATAAAGACGGCGTAACAGTTGGTGATTTAACGGGGTATTCTTTAGGTATTGGTTATAGCTTTGGAAACACAAAATTAGATGTAACCTACGACCAAGCAAATAGAACCAACGAAACACCTTTATATAATGTTGGATTAACCGATGCTGCTGTAATTGACAAAACAAACTCTAATATAACATTATCATTAAGTTTTAATATTTAATGGCATTCATAAAAATTTCAAAAGAAAGCCTGAATTTAAAAAAGTTCAGGCTTTCTCATTTTAATTGTAATTTACCTCATAAAACGCAGACAGACACACTAGTAAATTAATTGTTTGATAATACAAAACATAAGAAAAGTGTTTTGCTTATCTTTGCAGACCAAAATTGTGATTTAGTTTATAGATAAAACATCCATAACCAAAAGTCGGCACCAAGTTAAGGACTATATGGATGTAACATGTGACAGATAAAAACAATAAAAACAACGCATGAAAATTGAAAATAACATAGAAGAATTTGAATCTTTAGGAGACGACCACATAGGAACATCGTCTGATACACCTTTAAGAAATGATGCTTTTAAGCTTTCTAACGAAGAAAAAATTGAAATCATTAAGGATGATGTGCGACACATTATGGAAACCTTAGGCTTAGATTTAACCGATGATAGTTTGAATGGCACCCCAAACCGTGTGGCTAAAATGTTTGTTAAAGAAATTTTTGGTGGCTTAGATCCTAAGAAAAAACCAAGCGCTTCTACCTTCGACAACAAATATAAATATGGTGAAATGTTGGTTGAAAAAAACATTACCGTTTACTCAACTTGCGAACACCATTTATTACCTATCGTTGGAAAAGCACATATTGCTTACATTTCAAGCGGGTCGGTAGTTGGTTTATCAAAAATGAACCGCATTGTTGATTATTACGCTAAACGCCCACAGGTACAAGAACGCTTAACCATACAAATTGTAAAAGAACTTCAAACAGTTTTAAACACCGAAGATGTAGCCTGTGTTATTGATGCCAAACATTTATGCGTAAACTCTAGAGGTATTCGCGATATTGAAAGCAGTACGGTTACTTCAGAATTTGGAGGAAAATTCAAAGAAGAGTCAACTCGTAGAGAATTTTTAGATTATATTAAATTAGATACTAAGTTCTAATTTGTAAGTTGTTTAGTTGTGAGTTGTTGAGTCGAAACAAATAATCAACATCATAACTAAGCAACAAACAATTCAACAATAAACAACTCACGACATACCTAATCATGCAGTTATTTAAAGACCAACACATCAAAATATACAATTCACTTACAGGCACCAAAGAAACCTTTAAACCTATTAACGAAGGTTATATAGGCATGTATGTTTGCGGACCAACGGTTTATAGTAATGTGCATTTAGGAAACGTTCGAACTTTTATGTCTTTTGATATGATTTTTCGCTACCTAAAACATTTGGGCTACAAAGTACGCTATGTAAGGAATATTACTGATGCTGGTCATTTAGAGAATGATGCCGATGCTGGTGAAGATAAAATAACCAAAAAAGCACGTTTAGAACAAATAGAACCTATGGAAGTAGTGCAACGCTACACCATAGATTTTCATAACATATTAAACACATTCAATTTTTTACCGCCTAGTATTGAACCAACCGCTACGGGTCATATTATTGAACAGATTGAACTTATTAAAGATATTATAAATAACGGATATGGATATGAAGTAAACGGATCGGTTTATTTCGATGTTCATAAATTCAACGAAACCAACGATTACGGTATATTAAGCAAGCGTAAATTGGAGGATTTAATTCACAACACCCGTGAATTGGACGGACAAAGCGATAAAAAAAATCCGCAAGACTTTGCTCTTTGGAAAAAAGCAGAACCACAACACATTATGCGTTGGCCTTCGCCTTGGGGTGATGGATTTCCTGGGTGGCATTTAGAATGTACCGCCATGAGTACCAAATATCTGGGCGACCAATTTGATATACATGGTGGTGGTATGGATTTAAAATTTCCGCACCACGAATGTGAAATCGCTCAAAACGAAGCTGCGAAAGGGCAATCGCCCGTAAACTATTGGATGCACGCCAATATGCTGGAGTTGAACGGACAACGCATGTCTAAATCTACCGGAAACACGGTAAATCCAGATGAGTTGCTTTCGGGAAATAACAAATTCTTTAGCAAAGCGTTTGCACCAAGTGTCATTCGTTTTTTTATTGCACAAGCACATTACAGAAGCGTGCTCGATTTAACCGATGAAGGTTTATTGGCCAGTGAAAAAGGTTTTTACAGATTGATGGATGCCATTAATTTATTAGATGGTTTAAAAACATCGGAAACATCGTCTATGAACATAAACGCATGGAAACAGAAATGTTACGATGCCATGAACGACGACTTCAACTCCCCTATTTTAATTGCAAATTTATTTGAAGCCGTAAAATTCATCAACCAAATTAAAGAAGGCGCTTCAAGCATCACTAGTGAAGATTTAGCGCTTTTAAAAGACAGTTTAAACATATTTGTTTTTGATGTTTTAGGGTTGGAAAACGCAACTAATAAAGACTCGGGAACCGACAAACTTTCTGGTGCTGTTGATATATTGATTAAATTAAGACAAGAAGCCAGAGCGAACAAAGATTTTGCCATGTCCGATAAAATCCGTGATGAATTGGCTGCTGTTGGCATTCAATTAAAAGATGGTAAGGAAGGCACCACTTTTAGTTTGTAGTAATTTTGTAAGTCGTAAAGCCGTAGGTCGTTAAGTTGATTGGTTTACTTCGACTTAACAACTTAACAGCTTAACAACTTAACAGCTTAACAACAATGAAACTACTCATAGCACCGTTTTTATTTTTGATAAAAGTATACCAAACATTGATATCGCCATTAACGCCTGCAACGTGTAGATACCAACCCACCTGTTCGCACTACACCAAAGAAGCACTACAAAAACATGGTTTGTTTAAAGGTGGATGGCTCGCCATAAAACGTATATTTAGTTGCCATCCTTGGGGTGGAAGTGGGTATGACCCTGTGCCTTAAAAAATAACTTTTAATAATTTAAACTTCTAAATAAAATTAAAAAGCATTTTTTTAAATGTTTCTCTTTAGAGGCGGCTAGTGCTTACTTTATGTTTCATTTAAAAAAATGCTTTTAAACATTTGTCAGCTGGTAAACAAATATGTAAAATTTACAGATTAAAAGCAAATTTTATCGACGAAATGCACTATTATTCATTATTGCTTCACAGGAATATGCTTCAAAATCTCCAAAACAAACTTCCAATATTTTTGGGCTGATGAAATTTGAGCACGTTCATCAGGCGAATGGGCACCTTTAATATTCGGGCCAAAACTAATCATATCCATATCGGGATAATTTTGCCCTAGAATGCCACATTCCAATCCAGCATGACATGCAGCTACGTGAGCTTCTTCCCCATTCATATCTTTATAAATTTTTGAAAGCACTTTTAAAATGGGTGATTGCATATTGGGTGTCCACCCAGGGTAATCGCCCGAAAACTCCACCTCACAACCTGTTAACTCAAAGGTAGCACGTAATGTATTGGCTAAATCGAGTTTAGAACTTTCAACCGATGAGCGTGTTAAACAACCCACATGAATGTTTCCATCTTTCACCACAACTTTTGCAATATTATTGGAAGTTTCCACCAAATTGGGGATATCGGCACTCATTCTATACACGCCATTTTGCGCCGCATACAAAGCTCTTGTAAACCCTTCTTGAACGCCTAAATCCATAATGGTTTTTGGTGTTTCCACTTTAGTAACCACAATTTTTAAATCGGGTTCCATGGTTTTTAACTCGGTTTTTATGGTTGCTGCCAAATCGTTAATTTCTGAAACAAAGGTTTCTTCATGAATGGCATCTGTGGCAACAATGGCTTTACTTTCCCTTGGGATGGCATTGCGCAAGCTACCACCATCAATTTCAGAAATCCTTAAACCAAAATTTTCAAAACCATCAAACAACAAACGGTTCATAATTTTATTGGCATTGCCCAAGCCTTCATGAATTTGCATTCCGGAATGTCCACCTTGCAAACCTTTCACCTCGATGCTAAAACCTATTTTAAATTCTGGGGTTTCTTCTTCTTGGTAGGTTCTGGTAGCCGTAACATCAATACCACCTGCACAACCTACACCTATTTCATCATCTTCCTCGGTATCCAAATTCAATAAAATGCCGCCTGTAAGCAAACCTGCTTTTAAGCCCATGGCACCCGTCATACCCGTTTCTTCATCAATGGTAAACAAAGCTTCAATAGCTGGATGCGGAATGTCTGAGCTTTCTAAAATGGCCATAATGGTGGCTACTCCCAAACCGTTATCAGCGCCCAAAGTAGTTCCTTTGGCACGTACCCAGTCGCCATCTACATACATCTCAATACCTTGGGTATCAAAATCGAAAACAGTATCGTTGTTTTTTTGATGCACCATATCCAAATGCGACTGCATAACCACGGTAGTTCTGTTTTCCATACCTGAGGTGGCTGGTTTTTTAATGATAACATTCCCTACTTCATCTACGATGGTTTCCAAACCCAGGGTTTCACCAAAGTTTTTTATAAAAGCAATAACACGTTCTTCTTTTTTTGAGGGTCGTGGTACCGCGTTTAAATCGGCGAATTTATTCCAAAGTTGGGTTGGTTGCAGTTGTCTTATTTCTGAATTCATGATGCTTTTTTTAAGTTTTGTAAAGGTAGCAAAAAGGTACGGACTTTGGCAGCTACTCCTGATTGAGGCGGCATCCTTTTTTGTGCTTATCTAAAATTTATTGAAAACCAAACACTTATAACTAAAACTGAATTTAACAAGATACTGAAACACCATTAGCACAAAAAAGATATAGCCGAAAGCAGGAAGAAACCTTAATAAACAAACAACGGCTATTGGGTACAAATTTTTATTACTTTTGAAGCATGCCGAAAAACACAAAAACGATTATTGCCCTTTTGCTGATTCCTCAGTATATATTTATAAAATGGGCATCTAACTACCCCGAATTTATTGAAACCTTTTATAGCGAAGGTGCATACCCATATATTTCTAAGACGCTTAGGTATGCGTTGGGCTGGTTGCCGTTTTCGTTTGGAGATTTGGTATATGCCTTGGCCATTGTTTACATTTTTAGGTGGGTTTACACCAACCGAAAACGGCTGCGGAAAGACACCAAACAATGGGTGGTTGATGTGCTAAGTGCGGTGTCTATTATCTATTTTGCGTTTCATTTGTTTTGGGCCTTGAATTATTACCGATTGCCACTGCATAAAAGTTTGAATTTAAAACATGATTATAATACGGAGCAATTGGTGGCGGTTACTAAAAAGTTAATAGAAAAATCGAATGCCATTTACTTTGAAATTGCTGGTGACGATACGTTGAAAATTGATATTCCATATAGCAAAAGCGTCATTTTAGATATGGCGCCGCTTGGATATAAAAATTTAAAAAATAGCTTTCCTAAGTTGGAATACCAACCGGCCAGTGTTAAAAAATCCTTATTCAGTTACCCTTTGACTTATATGGGTTTTAGTGGGTATTTGAATCCGTTAACTAATGAAGCACAGGTGGATGCTTTGATTCCCGTTTACTTGTTCCCAACCACCACATCGCACGAAATGGCACACCAACTTGGGTATGCTGCTGAAAATGAAGCGAATTTTATTGGATGTTTAGCTGCCATAAGCCATGACGATATTTATTTTAATTATTCGGGTTACACCTTTGCGCTTCGTTTTTGCCTGAATGAAATTTATAAACGTGATGAAGCTTTATTCGAAACACTTTACGAGACAGTAAACAAAGGTGTTTTAAATAATTATAAAGAAGCCCGCGAGTTTTGGGACAGCTACGAAAACCCCTTGGAACCACTTTTTAAAAGCACATATAGTTCGTACCTAAAAGCCAATCAACAAGCCAAAGGCATGGAGAGTTATAGCTATGTGGTAGCCTTGTTGGTTAATTATTTTGAAACAGAAACTCTTTAATTTACAAGTAACTTTTTTGTAATTTGATTAATTCCATCTGAAACTTCAAGAAAATAAAGTCCGCTTTTCAAATTTGATACATTAAATTCTGCTGTATTGTTTTTTAATTCATGTTTAGAATGAAGAATTAATTTCCCTTGAACATCATAAAGATGTATATCTAAATTATTATTTGTTTTATTGCTGAGTTTCAATTCCACTAAATTATTAGTTGGGTTTGGATATATTGAAAAATCAGCATTATCAAATTGTTTATTGGAAAGCGTTGCTATAAATTCTGTTTCAAACGTATTGGTTACAACCGCTGGGTTAAAATCAAAATAAATTTCGGCAGTGTTAGGGATTATATCGCCCACATCATACCCTAACAATGGTTTAATTTTGTAATACACATAACCGTGGCTATTAGGTTCATCCATAACCTCACTTGGTAAATGTATGTTATCAAATTGCCAATTTAACTGGTTATCTGTTCTTGTAAACACATAATCATGACTAGCACTTAACATTTGTATAGTAGATTTATCCAATCTAGAGTCTAACGTATTATCTATTGAAACATTAATAGCATCAGCAGTTCCAACATTTTGAAATCTTATAGTGTAAAACAAATAATCATCACTAGAGAAATCATCATAAAAAATTTCTGGTCCGTGTGATTCCATGATATCATTTGGGTCGTAGGAACCTATAACAGTTTCTGATAGTGACGACGTATTATTTGTTGTGTCTAAATCATTACTAGAATAGTTAGCTGTATTTGTTAATACAGTTCCTAAACTGGTTGGTACTGGAACTACCATATTTACTCTTACAATTTCAGAAGTATTAGGTTCTAAATTATTAAAATTCAAAATAAAACCTGTTGATGTATTGGTAATAGAATTTCCTGCATCCACAAAAGATACATCGTTAAATACAATCGATTCATCATGAATGAACTCTACTGAACCCGATGTAACAGGCTCCAGTCCTTTATTCTGAATAACTAAATAATTATGGTAATCAAAACCAGGTCTTGGTGATGCATAAGAAACCAAATAGACAGCGATATCACTGCAATCTTGAACCTTATTGATTGGAATATTATAAACTACTTTGCTTCCATTGGATACACTAATATTTTCGTATGAAGCGGTTGTAAGGTTATAACATTGTTGAAATCCATCATCTAATTGGTAATATACACTGAAGCTGTCTGATTCATTTTCACTTATTAATCTAAAAACTCCAGTAGAAGAATATGAGT
This sequence comes from Mariniflexile sp. HNIBRBA6329, assembly GCF_043558645.1. Classification (NCBI taxonomy): domain Bacteria; kingdom Pseudomonadati; phylum Bacteroidota; class Flavobacteriia; order Flavobacteriales; family Flavobacteriaceae; genus Mariniflexile; species Mariniflexile sp. HNIBRBA6329. The sequence goes on from NZ_JBIFXS010000020.1 coordinate 34,364, forward strand.
CATGCTGAACACCATCATTATTTTTTTCGTAGGTAAGTTTACCATTTAAAAAATTAATTTCTTCAGCATCTAAAGTTGAGTTAGTATTTTCATCATAAAACGCATTGACTTCAATGACACCTGCTTGAGAGCAATCCTTGACAACCAACTCTACCGGCAAAATAGTATAACAACCATAACCTTCCATATCTTCAACCTTAACATAGATGGTTTGAGGGTTTGTAACATTTTCATAGTTATTAAAAAGTATAAAATGGTTATAATCACCATTCAAAGCACCATCATAAGTGTCGAATATTGGCATATCATAAATAATGCCCCCACTATTTATTTCATCCCATATTAAGGACAAGTCAAAAACTGCTTTACCATCACCATCTTCATCACAAACCTCATATGGGTCTAATGGTCCTACTATAGGTGGTACGAAAATTGAAAAAACAAAAGATGTTATAGCATAACTACCTTTTGAATTCTCATCTACTCTTGCATAAACTGTTAATTGGTCGGGAACAGCATAAGTTATTGGCAGAGGGTTTAGCTTACTTTCTGCATCTACTTGAGACAAATAGTAAGAAACTGTAAAATTTTCAGGGTCTTGATTTCCTAAAATTATAGCATCATACTTTGTCAAATCTATTTCCAAAATACCATCTTCCCTATTTTCATCAAAATCACACTTGTATATGAAAGGTACGACTGGGTTATGAGCGACTGCAAACAAAACTCTTATTACAAATGAAGTCGTTTCAACATAACCGGTTAAATTATGCTCCCCCCTTACATAAATATCTTGCGAATCATTAATTGAGTAACTTGAAGGAGTCGCTATGGGATTTATTCCCGAACTAGCATCCGTCTGGGATAAATGGTAAGTAATAGAATAATTTGTATTTGAATTACCCATACATAACAAATTTACACTCGTTAAGTCAAATTCTACAGATTCACCTAGGGTTGTTCCATACAGTTCATAATCTGGTATAGAATAAGCTAATCTTTTTACTTCTATATAATTTTCCGCTACAAGATATTCTATACTATCTGGAAAAATTTTATTAGTTCGGTAATAGATGATTTGTGAATTGGATGTGTTTGTATATGTTTCCGGATTTATTATAGGATTTGTTTCATTATACATATCCTCGCTCGTTTCATAATAAACTATTGGGTAATAATCTTCTGGATTTCCTTTATCTTGTCTACAAAAAGTAGAAAATGGAAATAATTCAACTAAATTAAATTGCGCAAAACCATCTTCATTATCATCACAAGCGTATTCCACAAAATATCCACAAGGAGCCGGTGGTCCTCCAATCTGAGAAAAACCTGCAAAAGATAACAAACCGATAAACAAAAAAGTAATTTTTAATTCCATATGTATATTTTTATTTGTTTTTTAATTGTCAGATTCAATGCGATAAAGAAAATATTCATAATTTTTTGCGTTTGGTTCATCATGGTCATTTCATATAACGTAAATTTGCAAAACAAACATAGTAAATAATTGACTACAAAATTAATATCCAGCTCACAAAATCCATTAATTCGACAATTGGTTCAATTAAAAGACAAATCGCGCGAACGTAAAAAAAGCGGCTTGTTTTTAATTGAAGGTGAACGCGAAATAACTCTGGCATTAAAAGGCGGTTACCAGTTGGAAAGCGTGTTGTTTAATCCTGAAATAATTTCAGAAGCGCAACTTAACAACTTAACAACTAAACAACTAAACTTCATAGAGGTTTCCACCGAAGTATACCATAAACTGGCCTATCGAGATACCACCGAAGGTGTTATAGCGGTTGCCAAAAACAAAAACCATAACATTACCGATTTAAAATTCAACACAAAATCACCTTTAATTTTAGTTGCTGAAGCTCCCGAAAAACCGGGAAATATTGGTGCCATTTTACGAACTGCCGATGCCGCCAATGTAGATGCCGTAATTATTGCCAACCCAAAAACCGATTTATACAACCCAAACATCATCCGTTCTAGTGTAGGTTGCGTGTTTACAAACAACGTTGTTACGGGTTCAACTTCTGAAATTATCGCGTTTTTAAAAGCCCATAATATCGCTATTTATTGCGCTGCTTTACAGGCTTCGGTCCATTATAACACGCAAGATTTCACAAAACCAACTGCCATTGTGGTTGGTACAGAAGCCACGGGTTTAAGTGATGAGTGGCTAGCAAACGCAACACAAAATATTATTATCCCAATGCAAGGCGAAATAGATTCCATGAACGTATCCGTTGCTGCGGGAATTCTTATTTTTGAGGCGAAAAGACAACGTGGATTTGAATGACAAACTAGATGTCACACTGAGCGCAGTCGAAGTGCTATTGCAAACCTAATAAACTTTAAAACATGTATTTCTATTATGTTTACATATTAAAATGTTCCGATGGTTCTTATTACACTGGAATTACAAGTAATTTAGATAAGCGCATAGAAGAACATACATATGGAAGACATAGAAATTGTTACACTTATAAGCGAAGACCAATAGAAGTTAAGTTTTACGAAACTTTTAATGATGTATTGCTAGCTATATATTTTGAAAAGAAAATAAAAAAATGGACTCGAGCCAAGAAAGAAGCTTTAATAAAAGGTGATTTTAATATGTTGCAAATTTTAGCTGAATGTAGAAATGCAACTCATTTTAAGTATCTAGACAAATAAGCACTTCGACTGCGCTCAGTGTGACATTTAGTTTCTATTTTTGTTTTTCGTTAATTATATTTCTTACAACAACATGAATTCAGAAACCTTATTCTACATCATCATAGCCATCATCATCATCAATTTTATTGTTGATAAGATTTTGGACGCTTTAAATGCCAAACATTTTAACGATGCGCTTCCTAAAGAATTGCAGGATGTTTATGATGACACTGAATATAAAAAATCGCAAAATTACAAGGCAACCAATTATAAATTTGGGTTGATTACTTCTACTTTTTCTCTACTATTAACCTTAGGATTTTTAATTTTGGACGGGTTTGAGTTTGTAGACACCATTGCTAGAAGCTATAGCAACCATCCCATACTCATTGCGCTTATCTTCTTTGGAATCATCATGATTGGTAGCGATATTTTAACCACGCCTTTTTCGTATTACAGTACCTTTGTTATTGAAGAGAAATTCGGGTTTAACAAAACCACCCTTAAAACCTTTATCCTCGATAAAATAAAAGGCTGGCTTATGATGGCTATTGTAGGCGGTGGTATTTTAGCTTTAATTATTTGGTTTTACCAATCTACTGGAAGTTATTTTTGGCTCTATGCTTGGGGCTTGGTTGCAGTATTTACCATTTTTATGAATATGTTTTATTCCAAACTTATTGTGCCTCTTTTTAATAAACAAACACCTTTAGAAGATGGCAGTTTGCGCGATAAAATTGCAGCCTATGCCCAAACTGTTGGTTTTAAACTCGATAAAATTTTTGTGATAGATGGCTCCAAACGCAGCACCAAAGCCAACGCTTATTTTTCTGGTTTTGGCAGCGAAAAACGCGTTACCCTTTACGATACGTTGATTAACGATTTGGATGATGAAGAAATTGTTGCCGTTTTAGCGCACGAAGTTGGACACTACAAAAAGAAACACATTATTTTTAATTTAATTACCTCTGTTTTGCTAACGGGGTTAACGCTTTATATTTTATCCTTATTTATATCAAACCCTTTATTATCGAATGCTTTGGGAGTAGAAATACCTAGTTTTCATATTGGGTTGATTGCTTTTGGACTGCTTTACTCACCTATTTCTGAAATTACGGGTTTAATTATGAATTGGTTTTCTAGAAAGTTTGAATACCAAGCTGATGATTACGCCAAAAACACCTATAAAGGCGAACCGCTCATCACCTCATTAAAAAAACTTTCCAAGAATAGTTTGAGCAACTTAACACCACATCCAGCCTATGTGTTTATGCACTATTCGCACCCTACGTTGTTGGAACGTATTAAAAATTTGAGCAAGTAACAACTATTGTAATTCTTGTAAGTGACACCTGTTTGTTCTTAATGTTGAAGCATAAAAAAACATTAAGAAAATTCTTCATTTAAAACAGAAAAAATTATATTTACTGGATAACATTAACTATAAAACTACTTTATCCTGACATATTTACAGAATATAAGTAATAAAGGTTACTATATAACACGTTGGCAAACAGTTGAGTAACGTAATCCATATATTAATTTTAAGTCTGATTACGACTTTCGCATTTGGACAATCCGAAAAGGAATCCTATTGGAATCCATATATAGAATCTAACCGAATTGAAATCGGATTAAAACATTACGACAGTCTAAATTTTGAAAAAGCTTATCGGATTTGGACTCATTACCAAGTAGTGGAGTTATTTAAAATAACTGACTCAACTTACATCGGAACTTTGACAAGTTTTGTCACTCACAAAAAAAGTAAGAAGAAAAACGAAATTGTTTTTCAGAGAATAAAAATTCCAAATAAAACAGTTGAGAAATTAATCAAATCTGTAGAATCTGAAAATATCGAGTCCTTAAAAGACTGTTCGGAAATTGAAAACTATCCAAAAGGATTTGACGGAAAAACATACGTTTTTGAAATCGGAATAGAAAAAACAAGACGAGTTTACTCGTATTGGGAACCTGAAAATGAGAGTTTTCAAAATCCAAATATGCAAGAAATAATAAATGTTAGAAATATATTAAATAAAATGAATGCCGAATTCGATTTGTGGAAATATTTTACAGATTTTAGAGACAGATTGCCAAAAGGGCATTACTCTTATGGAACAATAAACATGATAAAAACATAAAAAAACCGTTTGCTAACAAAATATAAAAAATTACTAGTTTTAGCTAAACCAATGTCAGTTGCTCGTTTGCTAGCTTCTGATTATCCTTCGGAAAATCCTCGCACAAAAATACGCAACTTTCCATACCAAACGTTAGCAAATATTAATAACTACCTATGAATAAATCATACTTGTTGGCTCTTACTGCTTTATTATTCACAATACATTTAATCGGACAAGAAAGTAAAAAACCTCCGTTAAAAACGGAGGCTTTGATTTTCAGATTAGCCCCAAAGGGGCATTAGGCTCATTCATGAT
>NZ_JBIFXS010000021.1:0-37019 GCF_043558645.1 Mariniflexile sp. HNIBRBA6329
AGCCCTATTGAATATCGAGCTCATTATTGTCAAAATTAATTATAAATTTGTCTAAGGTTTTGGGGGCAGTCCATTTTCTATTCGTTTTTTATTTACTAAATTAGGTGCTTAAACACGCCACTAACCATACACAAAACCGTTGCCACACATTTGAGAAAAATATGAGAAACATTATAATTTTAGGAATTACATTAATTTTTCTGACTTCTTGTGGAAATGACGAAAAGCCAAAAGTGATTTACCCAGAAAATGAAGAAATTGAAACAACGGAATTAAAAAAAGATTCAACTCTAATAGAAATTGCTGACATTCCAATTCATATTGACAGTACAAAATATTTAATTCATCCGATTGGAGAATATAGAATGTATGGTTCCAGAGGAAAAGTTTATTTTGGGTCTTCTAGTTATGGTTCTGGAAGTTTCTCAATAACTAATTTCGATAGATATGAAATAACAGGAAATCTTCACAATCTCAAATTTCAACAACTTGATTCTGACAATCTAACCTCATTAACTACAAAAAATATACGAATCAAGTCAATCACTTTTTTACGAGATATATTTGACAACACAAAAAAGCAAATTCTAATTTATCGTGTGTTGGACAAAGACACTAATCGAGACAATGAACTTGACGATAATGACGTAGAGACTTTGTACATAAGTAACATAGACGGCTCACAATTTGAAAAACTGACATCCGAATTTCAAGAATTTATAGATTGGAAACAATTAGGGATTAAAAATCGAATATATTTTAGGAGCATCGAGGACACCAACAAAAATGGCGAATTTGATAAGGATGACAAAGTGCATTATCAATACGTGGATTTTAACAATGACAAACGAATTGTTACTGAATATAAACCGATATAAAAACGTGTGGCAACAATGGCTATAAGTAATTGCTTGTTCTCGCCTACTTCTGAAAATCCTCGCGGATTTTCAGTTTGGTGTGTACTTGCTAAGTTAACCGATAAACCACGCAACTACTCATAGCCGAGACCGTTAGCGGTCATTGTTGGACGACCAAAATAGAAAGACATAAAACAATAAATACTTCAAATAAAATATGAATTCAAATTCTGACAATGAGATTTACAGTTCTAGAGAAGTGAATGCTCCTTTAGAAATACTGTATCAAACGTTTGCAAACCCACATCAATTAAAACAATGGTGGGGACCAGAGGGGTTTACAAATACTATTCATGAATTTGATTTACGACCTGAAGGAAAGTGGGTTTTAACTATGCACGGGCCAGAAAAAGGCAACTACGAAAACTCGTCTGTGTTTAAAACTGTTGAGCCAAATAAATTAATCGGTTGGACACGGACTTCGCAACCGCTGTTTGACATGGAAGTAGGGTTTGAAAAAATAAGCGATTTAAAATCTAGAATTTCCTTTCGCATGATTTTTAAAAAGATTGAAGAGTGTAAGAAAATGAAAGATTTTGTTGTTCCTAAAAATGAAGAGAACTTTGACAGGTTGGAGAGAGAGCTACTTGAAATTTTAAAGGACAAATAGAACAATAAATGAACATTCAAGAACAAATCAAAGAGTATATTGCCTCTCAACCTGAGCCAAAACGTTCAGATATTGAAGCCTTGCACAAACACATTCTTCAACTATTGCCAAAATGCAAATTGTGGTTTTTGAATAGCAAAGACGAGAATGGAAAAGTCGTTACAAATCCCAACATTGGATATGGACTTCAAACTATAGGATATGCTGACGGAACAACCAAAGATTTTTATCAAGTTGGTATTAGTGGAAACACAACCGGAATTTCAGTAAATGTTATGGGCATTGAAGATAAAAAGTATTTGCCTATAACATACGGAAAGAAAATAGGTAAGGCAAGTGTAACGGGTTACTGCATTAAGTTCAAATCTTTGAAAGACATTAACATTGATATACTTGAAGAAGCAATAAAAGATGGAGTTAAAAAACAACGAACCGCTAACAATGTATATAAAAAATAGGCGAAATAGTGCTAAAATAAAGGTTTGTAGCTCGCATCAAACTTTGTACTTAACCGAAAGCTCAATGCTTCGAAATCGCCTACTTTTCATATACTAACCGTTGGGTGTAATTTAAAAAACTCTTTAGACTTTGAATAAATCAAATAGAATAAGAATTTTTATTTATCTCGGATTTATTCTGATTATTGGATTTATTATCTCAAAAAGTATAAAAAAGGAAAATGACATTTCTGAAAATTACTCATTCACTTTTGGAAAAATATACAAGAAAACTAAAAATTTGACAGACAGAAACTGTAGTTCAAATTATTATTATGAATTTTATTTTAATGGGATAAAATATAGTGGAGAAGATTGTGGACATGACTATTTTATAGTGAATGACAAATTATATTGCAAAGTAGAATTTTCAACTGCTGACCCAAATCAAAATAAAATGTATTTTCTGGACCTTTTTTTACAAAAAACTATAAATAATGGAAATAAAATTGATACGATTTACGAACCATTATCGGAAAACAAAGAAATTGCAGATAAAATTATAAATCTTCATTAATAAAAAACTACACCCAACAACGGCTATAATTCAGCGTGGCTTGATGATTAATATAACAAACTTTTCTTACTTTTAACAAACCTGATTTCTCTGCGGACAAATCCTGCGGATTTATCCACGCCGAAATCATAGCCAAACCGTTAGCACCAATTTGAGAACAATAAACTGAAAACTATGATTTTATCAATTTTATTAAGTATAATACTAATTGGGCTTGGACTAATTCATTTCAATTGGGTCATCGGAGGAAAATTTGGTTTTGCGGAATCGTTACCGACAAAGGAAAGCGGAGAAAGAGTCTTGAATCCAAAAAAAATTGATAGTGCGATAGTTGGGATTGGATTGACTGCTTTTGGAATTTTTTATGTTCTTAAATCTGGATTTTTTGAATACAATTTACCTGAATGGATTATGAAATATGGAAGTTGGATAATACCAGCAATATTTCTGTTGCGAGCAATTGGCGAGTTTAAATATATTGGATTTTTTAAAAGCATAAAAAAAACTGATTTCGGAAAATGGGACACCAAACTATTTTCGCCTCTATGTTTGATAATCGGAATATTTGGAATATTAATTCAACTTATGAAATAAAAAACTGGTGCTAACATTGTATAAAAATAATGCTTAGTTTAGTGCTTAATCAAGAGTTAGTGCAGTTTTGCTAGCTTCTGATTTTCCTTCGGAAAATCCTCGCACACAAAACCGCACTATTCTTATACGTAACCGTTACCACACATTTGAGAAAAATAGTTTTCATATTGACAATTTTAGTTTTCCAACAAAATCTTTACTCACAAAAAGAAATCGTTGGAAAAGTGGAATATTATATCTCAAATAATTACGACATTCCATCATTTACTGCTTCATCAGAAAAAACAATAAAGTATCTAAATTCTCGTAGACAACAAATAGAATTAATTCAAGGAAATTCAATTACAGAAATTAAAACTGACACAACTGGAATTTTTAAAATCAATATAAAACTTGACGAAAATCTTAAGATAACGGTCAATAAAAAATCTAAGTTATTGGCATCTGAATTTCAATTTAGTTCAAATCAATTAAATGACACTTTAAAATTAAGAATTACGGACGAAAAAATAGATATTTACAAAGACTCCATTGCTTCTCCTAAATTTTATAATATGTATAACGAAAATCAAGCGTATTCGGACTTTGAGAATGGAAAAAAAAGGATTCTAACTGGAGCTGGTTTTGTATCAAAAGAATCATCAATACGGAGAAAAAAATTATCAGAAGAATACGGGTTTGAATACGAACCTATTCACGGATGTATAATTTTAAGTTCTGAATCTCGAATTATCTATCGTTACAATAAAATAATGAAAAAATTAATAGGAATAAAAAACGTGTGGTAACACCGTGTAAAAATAATCGCTTGGTTCTAGCCTACTCGGAAAATCCTGCGGATTTTCCTCTGGTTCGTTCCATTTTTAGTAAGTTAGTTGCTTACACACGCAACTATCCTTACACAAACACGTTGTAAGTAATTTGAGAAAAACACTAACTATAATATTGATTTTGACCTTCGGACTATTTTCTTGCAAGTCCGACAAAAAATACTGGGACTATAATGAAACAGACTTTTATGAAGTTCAAGGAATTATTGATATTGTCGCTCTAAATAGTAACCCTTTTGATAGTCCAAGCATCAAAAATGTAAGTTATACTTATTTTTTAGACCGACCTATTCCTAAAAAAGGGACTGAAAAAAATATTGACTTATTGGAAATTAACAATGGAATTTATTTCAAACATATTGAAAACGGATATCCCATTTCAATTTTCGTTCACAAGAATGACGAAAATATTAGTTTCTGTGGACGGATTGGAATTCTTGACAGTTTAAACCCAAAGGAAAAAGAGTTTCTTACTAAACACTTTCAAAATAAAATGGAAAAACTAAAAAAAGAAACACCGGAATACATTTACAACGCATTAGTAAAAGATACAATAACGGAAAATCAAACTGACAAAAAATAAAAAACTACTTACAACAAAGTATATAAAAAATTGCTATTTTTAGCTTAACCAATGTGAGTTGCTTTGTTTGCTTGCATCCGATTTTCCTTCGGAAAATCCTCGCACACAAACACGCAACTTTCCATATACATAAACGTTGGGCACTATTAACACTACGAGAGAATGATTAAGAAACTTTCAATTTCAAATATTTTATTTTTTGTAATTACAATGGTTATATTCGTTACCTCATTGACTCAAAAAATTTATTTTGTTGTGGGTTCTGATGACTCTGATGCAATGAGTGGATTTTTAGCACTTCTTCTTGGGTGGTATTATATGTTTGATTTGAGAGTAATTCCTTGGTTAGCAAACCCTCTTTTATTTTTATCATTTATATTTACATCAACCTACAAAATAAAAAAAGCAAAAATAGTCGGAACAATAGCCTTCATATTTAGCCTCTCTTTTTTGCTTTTTGACAAAATCCTTGTTAATGAAGGAGGCTTTGAAAAGGAAATAATTGGATATGGCTCTGGTTATTGGCTTTGGGTTTTTAGTATGTTCATTAATATAGTTGGAATATTTATTAGTGAATACTTAAATTCGGACAACTAATTTTATAAGTATTTGTCCAAACAATAAAAAACGACTGACTGATGAGCAAACATCAGAAGAAAAAACAGTGCCCAACACAGTATCCTATGAAAAGCACTAGCCTAGTTCTGAAAATCCTTGCGGATTTTCAGTTTGGTGTGTACTTGCAAAGTTAAGTGCTAAACCACGCAACTACTCATAGCCGAGACCGTTGTACGCAATTTGAGAAATGAACATCAGAATTACATATTTCATTATTTTTTTAGTCTTATTTGGATGTAGTGACCCTTCATATCAAATTACTAAAGACGGAATAAATAGAGACAAACCGATTCAAGATGGATTTGACTTGATTGAAATATTCGTAACAGAATTTAATGAAGAAGGAAGACCGACAAAATATACTGATGGAATATCACTCTTCTGTGGACCAACAAAAGGATTTTCTGGACATTTAGGCGAAAACGTATATAATCAAACAGAAAAAAATTTGATTTCTAAAAATCGAAAGAAAATGGACACCATAATGGCTTTGAACGGAAACTCACTTGGCGGAGAAGGACACGACAAAAGAATTATGGAATACATTGATAGTAAAAATCTTATTGACAGTATTATCAGTGAAAATTTTCCTTTTGAAGCCCAAAGAAAAATCAGATTTTTTGAAAAAAGTGAAAATTACAAGTGGGTTTTCACAAAAGACGGAGTGGCTGACTTAAAATTTTACGATTATTCGAAAAATGTGTTTGACACGCTACCTATGGACTTGAAAAAGAACCAATGGTATCTTTTAAATTTTTCTAATGCTTCGAATATAATTGACAAAGTATTTTTTAGAATAAAGGAAAACGGAGAAATAGAGCAATTCGAATATTATAAAGTAATAATGGGAGTATGAAAAAACTGCGTACAACAATGGTAACCGTTGCACAAGTCCATAATTTTATAAAAACAAGCTAAAAACACGCTCTTTTAAGGGCGTTTATTTTTTGGTTCAAATAGTTTTTAAGCAAAAATTAGTGGGACTGTATGATGCTAAAATTCGCGTTAGCATTGCTTTTATGGCATGCATATGGGCACTTAGGCTTGCTGTGCCACTTTTACTGTTCTTTTCCATGAACCCTAGGTGCTTTTTAAGGTAGTAGTTCTAAACTCCCCTAAAAAACCAAAAGCGCTTAATCTTCCCAACCCGTTCAACGCATTACAATCCTGAGTTTCTCCTTGTTGGATGCATGGCTTGATGCTCTTTAAACTCCCCGATTTCCTCCTTTAAGGTTTTGTTGAGGTTTTGGAGCAGGTTGTTTTGGAATTTCATAATGCCTATTAAATCGTGCATGGCATTTAGGTTTTCCAATTGTTTGAAGACTATCTCTTCTAAATCGGCTTTGGTGTATCTTGTGCTCATAGTGTTTAATATCAGTAATTAATTTTGATATTAGTTTAGTGTTTGGAGTAAACATGAAACTTGTGCTTTGTTAATGTCCTCCCTTAATAAATAATTTTTGTTCAAAACGATTTGCAACTTATTTTTAAAAATGGGTTATTTGTAAAATAGAAGTAAAACAACTACAAATACATAGTAACTTAAGAGTATTTAACAATGAAAACAACAATTCTAATTTTTTTATTATTTATATCGGGCTTATCAATGGCACAACCAGGTAATGCTCTTAATTTTGATGGTGGCAATGATGTAGTAGTTGTCCCCAACAATCCCATACTTGAGTTTTCAAACGGAACTATTGAAGTATGGATAAAACCCGATTGGGTATCTGGAACCGCTGGGTATAACCCCAGTTTTATAGGTTTAAGAGATGGCAGTCATTCCAGATTTAGTTTTCACATCAAGAATGATTATTCAACAATCGATTTATATAATGGAGGAGCATACTCTTTTAGTTATCCCTTTTCGCAGGGCGAATGGTATCACATTGCTCTTGTTTTGAAAAATTCTTCAACCGATGTTTATATTAATGGATTGTACCAGGGAGCAATAGGTGCAAGCATAAGCACATTTTGGACAGGTCAAAACCTGAACATAGGCAGCAGTAATGGTTTAACCGAAAACTTTAAAGGCGAAATTGATGAAGTTCGCATTTGGTCAAGCCAAAGGACAGCTTGCGAAATTGCATCATATAGAAATATAGAACTAGTGGGTAATGAAACCGGCTTGTTGGCATACTACAATTTTAACTAGGGTTTTGCCGGAGAAAACAACGGTTTTGAAACATCGCTTACCGACTTAACCGGCAATCAATTTGATGGAACACTTAATAATTTTACCCTGCAAGGAACAACTTCCAACTGGATTGCTTCTGGAGCAGATGTTACTACTTCTAACACACCTGTAGACAATATCCCTCCAGTATTAAATTTGCCAGCTGATGTTGGCGCAGAATGTGGATCGGGTTTAGATCCTGACAATACCGGAATGGCAACAGCCACTGATAGTTGTGATGCAGACCCTGTTATAACACTTTCTGATGTGAACAATGGTTCATTTGTAACAAGAACATGGAAAGCCACCGATGCCAGCGGTAATGAAACTACCGGTGAACAAATTATTACAATAATTGACAATACACCACCTGCAACACCTGTGCTCGCTACGCTGGTAGGAGAAACTTCGGTAACTGCCGTGACACCCACCACTACCGATGCCTGTTCCGGAACCATAACAGGCACCACATCCGATCCTACTGTATATACCGAACAGGGAGTTTATACCATTACATGGTCATTTGACGATGGAAACAGCAACACAACAACTGCAGACCAAAAGGTAATTGTTGATAATGGGCTAAACATGAAGCTTGAATTCAACACCAGTTTAAGTTCAGGAACAACCATTACACTGCCCTTAAACGGAAACGTGGATGTTACAGTTAATTGGGGAGATGGCAATATTGAAAATACAGCAGTTGCCGCTAATTTTACACATACCTACTCCAGCGAAGGAACCTACACGGTATTCATTAGTGGATCGTTGACCCATTTTGGAAGCAACAATTATCCTAACGCTGATAAGTTAACCAAGGTAACAAGCTTTGGATCCTTAGGAATTACCGATTTATCTTATGCTTTTCACAATGCAAAAAACTTAACTGAAGTTCCCTCTGCACTTCCCGCAGATGTTACCAATACTTCATACATGTTTTATTTTGCCGAAACTTTTAACCAAGACTTAAACAATTGGGATGTGAGTAAGGTTACAAACATGGATTATATGTTTTCAATGGCTTATGATTTTAACGGTAACATTTCTGGCTGGGATGTAGGGCAGGTAACTACTATGAGAAGGATGTTTCGTTATGCCACCGTCTTTAACCAGGATTTAAACAATTGGGATGTAAGCAAAGTAGCTAACATGGCTCAATTATTTGAAGATGCTGTTTTGTTTAATGGAAATATCAGAAACTGGGATGTGAGTAGTGTACAGAACATGTATTCAATGTTCTCTTATGCCAAAAAATTCAACCAAGATATAGGCAACTGGAATGTAAGTAAAGTAACAGACATGAGCTGGATGTTTTATGAGGCAGATGCATTTACTCAGGACTTAAATAACTGGAATGTAAGCAATGTAACCACTTTGGAGGGAATGTTTAGCGATACAGATTTGTTTAATGGAAACATTGATAACTGGGATGTGAGTAAAGTAACCGATATGGTAGAATTGTTTTACGGTTCCCTGGCGTTTAACAGAGATATAAGTGGCTGGAACGTGAGCAAAGTAACTGATATGTCATATATGTTTGCTTATACGGAAAATTTCAATCAGGATATAAGCAGTTGGGATGTGAGTAATGTAACAAATATGTATAGGATGTTTGTTCTTGCAATAGCTTTCGACCAGAATATCAGCAATTGGAATGTAAGCAAGGTAACAAGTATGCATGCTATGTTTGATCATGCAACATCTTTTGATCAGGATATTAGTAGCTGGGACGTGAGTAGCGTCACAGATATGAGTTTTATGTTTTATGGTACAGCTTTATCAACTGTAAATTATGATGCTTTATTAAATGCATGGTCAAACCTTATGCTAAAAAGCAATGTTAGTTTTCATGGTGGAAATAGCACATACAGCTGCTTAAGCGAAGCTGCCAGAACTAACATTAAGAATAATTTCAATTGGAATATTAACGATGCCGGACTTTTTAGTGATGATGTAGGCATCAGTGTACAGCCTGCAAGCTCGACAAGCGTTAATGAAAACACACCGGATATTGAACTTTCGGTAGGGGCAAGCGGAGAAGTTGCCTTATCTTATCAATGGTATAAAGATGATCTTGCTATCACAAGTAATGGAGACAGCTCTTCTTTAATAATACCCACCCTGCCTGCTAACAGTGGAACTTACCATTGTGTGGTAACTAGTGCTTGTGGTGCAAGCGAACAATCAGCAGATGCTGTTGTAGACATTATGGGTACTACTTTAAATAATCCGACAAGTGAGGAAAGTCCAATTACCATATATCCTAATCCTGTGTCTGATAAACTATATATTGAAATAAAGACCAATGCTATTCAAAAAGTAACCATTTGGAATTTAGAAGGTAAACAGTTAATACAAAAATCAAATGACTCAATAAGTGGACTACTGGATGTTTCTTTTCTTGAAAGCGGGGTTTATATTATGAATATTCAAACTAATGATAAAATCATAATAACAAAAATCATAAAAGAATAGTGCAAATTTAATTATAGGTAATAAGAAAAGATTATAATATTGTTTTAAAATCTATAGCCCAATAGTGAGAGCTTTTAACTACTGCTAACAACATGCGGTATAGTTGGTAAGGGTTTCAGTGGTTTTTCAGAGTGCAGTAACACGCTTCAAAATTTACTGCAACTTGCTAGACAAAAAGAACGAAATATCTTACTATTTATGCCGCTAATGTTACTGTCTTCTAGAGAAAACATGATGCTGTGTAGCCGTAAAATAATCTCTAAAAATTCTATTTAACAGATGCTTTTCACTACAAGCTTTAACACCCAATAGTGGGTATACTTTTAAAATAGCTTCCGAAATTGTTTTTACCGATGCCGCTGCGGTGGCGTGTAGGTTTTCAATATAGGCTTTTGTAATTTCGGTTTCGTTGGTGGTAAATATTTCTATATCTTCTGCAAATTTATAAAGCTGTTTGTTGGTTTTATAAAGCATCAAAATAAATGGTTTTAAAGGTTGCTGTTCTAAAACTAAAGAGGCTTCATCAAAAAAATGCTCCGCCATACCTAAATAGTTTACCCAAAGCGTTAAATCGGCAAACACCGAAAACGGTATTTTAAAAATGGGTTGTGGCAAATAAAAATTATTGTAAACAAAGGCATATTTTGAAGCAACCTTTACCGAATCAACCTTAAATGAATGGGTAGCGGTGGCTTTTAAACCCATAGTATCCCAATTTTCAATAATGGTAACTTCTTCTTTTGGAATTACAAATGAATATACCAAAGGCGTTCCGTCGGTATTCAACACAGGTTTGCCATTATCTATAATTTTGGCATTCAATGTAAAATGCGATAGGTAAGGAGCGCCCGTTGCATAATGCCATTCCCCAGAAATAATATAATCGTCACCTTGTTTCTCAGCAGTACCAAAAACACCACCACTACCTCCAAAGCAAACCGTATCTTTTGGATTTAAAAAAATGTGGTTGGCAACGTCTGGTTGTAAATTTCCAATAAAATAGGTAGCACCACTACAAAGTGTTACCGTCCAACCTAAGCTGCCATCGGTTTTAGCAAGGACTTGAAGTTGTTTTAAACCTTCAGTTAGGGATAACTCCAGTCCGTTATAAACTTTAGGTACCCACAAGCTCCATAGGTTTTTATTGGCAATCCATTCCAAAGTTTCGGTTGAAAATTCAGAAGCTTCCAACAAGTGTGGATTAAACGGTTTTGTATTGATTTCTCGATTCATTTAATATATACCTAATTTCAGTTCTAAGTATTGTTTTTAGTGTCACATTGAGCCTGTCGAAATGTTTTTGATGTCTTCAACAGGCTCAGACTGACAATTTTCATTCTTGAATGCTATTTCCTAATTGCATTGAATGTGTTGATATAATTTGTCGCCATTTAAAATACCCCGATGTGCCAACTGCAAACAGGAATATGGTTAAACCGGCGTAGATGTATAATTCTTTGTAAAATAATAACGGAATGGAAATGATGTTGCTAATGTTTAGGTAAATCCAGTTTTCCATTTTTCGTCTTGCCATAAGCCACATGCCAGCCCAAGCAAAAGCGGTGGTGGTAGCATCCCAATAAGGCACATCGGAATTGGTGTGTTGTGCTAACCAATACGCCATTAAAACAAAACAAACCACTACAATGCCGATGGCTTTTAGGTGTTCTTGCCAATTGGCATACGTAATTGGTACTTCCTCTTTTTGTTTGCCAAACTTCCAATAAAACCAACCGTAAATACTCATGTTTAGGTAGTAAAGGTGCAGCAGGATATCGGCATAAAGTTTGGATGCATAAAGTACCCAAATACCTATAAGTATGGAAATAATGCCAAATAAATAATTGTGAATATTATTTTTTCGGGCAAGAAGTACTTGGGTAATGCCGAAGCCAGTACCAAGCCATTGTAAGATCATAAGTGGTGAAAAAAAATCCGCAGTCATTGTTTTATAAATTTTTAAACGAATGAAGTACGGAGATGAACCAATAATGGAAAAATAGCTATGAAGCTTTGTCCATAAAATCCCTACGCTGGCATTACCCAGATCAGGTATCGAGCTTAAAAACTCTTGGGTATCATCTCAGCCTGTTAAAAACAAGCACCCCATTTTTGTGCAAAGTTATAGTTATAGATGGTATAATGAAAATTAAAGTTTGTTTTTTTACTATCTATAGAAGAAGCAATGCATACGAAGGTTTGATTTACTGTAAATTTTGTTAACTAGAAATAATTTTATTTAAGTGTAATAGACTCAATTTCTAGTTTAAATGATTCCTCTTTTTTATTTCCAATTAAAAATGCTATTTGAGCCATTTGTTCACCAGGATAGTTTGGTAATTTTAAAAGTTTGCCTCTAAAAGCAGGATACATTGTATTGAAAGGAATTTCAATAGTATGCCATTCTTTTTTAGCGCTAAAGCTAGCAACATAGGAGTGTTTATCATCTGTATTGCTTTTTGTTCTAAACTGATAGGTTTTACCATCACCTTTTACTTTAATACATACTGTGGAAAAAGTAGATACGCTTTTAGCGTCAAAATTATATTGAACCATTGAAAAACCACCATTATTTTCTAAAGAAACCTTGCCGCTAAAAACACCAAAACCGTTTAAATTAAAGCTGCTGTTAGATTTACCACCCATAACCACATCATTTATTGTCTTCCAATTAGTGATATTAGTCGTCGTTTTAAAATTGAAAATAGTCATGGCACTTTAAAAAAAATTAAATTAGAATATATAAAAACTGAAAGTTTTTTAATGGCTTACACCAGCATCGGTACGTTCTACTTCTTTTATAGTACCATCATCATTAAAATGTAAATATTCAGCACATACTTTACGTTGTTTTTTTTCGCAATCTAAATCGTTTTCAAGCCAGCGGTGGTAGAATAAAATCCATTCTCCCTTAAATTCAACTATAGAATGATGGTTATTACTTTCACCTTCAGCTTTCATAATAACACCTTGGTATTTCCATGGACCAATTGGTGTACTTGCTGTGTAATAGGTTAGTATTCGGTTATCTTCTGGCATGGTGTAATAATAAACATCGTTTCTTTTAAATACCCATGGGCCTTCTCTTTTGGGTTTGTATCCACCCATGTCCATGGCAATTAGGTTTTCTTTTACACTCAATAAATCATCATTCAACTTTGCAACAAAATAATCGCCACCACCATTAAAGTATATATAGCCTTTGCCATCATCATCTAAAAACAGGCATGGGTCGTTTGCATAAGGTGTTGTCCAAAGCGGTTTCCCTATAGGGTCTTTAAATGGTCCAGTGGGCGAATCGCTTACTGCCATACCAATACCCATCCATTTGGTACTATTTTTTGGGTTTACGCGGTCTTTAAAACCTGTTCCAGCTGGGAAACAGAAATAATACTTACCATTTTTATAGGCAGCATCTGGTGCCCAAGCATAATTATCAGCCCAAGATAAATCGTCAACACTTAAACATGCGCCGTGGTCTGTCCAGTTTATTAAATCGCTAGACGAAAATACGTGCCAATCTTTCATCCAAAAGTCTTCTTGACATTCTTCATCATGTGAAGTATACAAATACATTTTACCATCTGCCCAAACATGACCCGATGGGTCGGCAGTAAGGATATCACTTCCAAAATTTAAAGGGTTTTGAGAAAATCCCAAAGCACCTGTAGTTAATAATATAAGAGTAGAAAGGTTTTTTAAAGAAGTCATATGTAATGAATTTGTTTATGGTTTTTTAAAGTTTATTTACATCAATTTTAAAAAGTTCAGCAGCATTTTTCCAAAGAATCAATTCCTTTTTTTCTTGAGGAAGTTCTAGTTGATTCATGAAGTTTAAATACGATTTCATATTGCTTATTGGCCAATCTGTACCATAAAGTAAATATTTTGGGTCGCCAGCATAGGTTATCATTTCTTCAATTTCGGTTTTCATGTAGCGTTCAAATTTATCGGAGAAATCACCTAGAACTAATCCGGAAATATCGGCATGTACATTTTTGTTTTTGTAAACCACTTCCATACAATCTTTAATCCATGGATTGCCTACATGGCAAATCACTATTTTTAAATCGGGATAATCAACCGCTAAGTCATCAATATGTAAAGGGTGTGAGTATTTTACTTTTCCAGTTGGTGCATAGGTATCGCCTGAATGAAACATGACTGGCACATCAAATTCAATAGCCATATCATAAACAACTTTAAATCTAATATCATTAGGGTAAAAAGGTTCGTAACCTGGGTAAAATTTCAAACCTTTTATAAGTCCAGCTTCTAGGTATTCACTAATTTCTTTTAAGTCGCGGTAGTTGTAATTTAAGTAGCTTATACCAGCAACAACGCCTAGATTATCCCTGCCACTTATAGCTTCAACCACTTGTTTGGTACTTGGTCTGTGCTCGTTCACTTTATATGAAGAAAGCACTAACGAGTAATCTACCTTGTTTTCCAGCATGGTATCGGTTAGTTTGTTAAGGCAATCTTCTAAGGAAACAACGCGGTCTTCGTGGTAGTTATTTATATGGGTGTGAACGTCAATAATCATGAGGTGATGTGTTTAAAATTAAAAGAAATTAGGACTTAGTTATTTTCAATATCGCTAATATGGTGTTCAAGTGCTTTAACCGAAATTTGAATTTCCATAATTAACAATGCTAAGGATATAATAAGTAAAACAAGTGCAGTACCAAACACCCAAATAGCCAAGGTTTGTTGTTGTATGTAGGTTAAAAACATGGTGAGTACACAAAGTAACAAACTTGAAATGCCAAAAATTTGCATGGAGCGTGTTAGGTACAAGCGTTGTTTTATGTTTTTTATTTGCGCCATTAAAACCTTGTCTTTGTTCTTTTTGTACTTGCTGTGTAAATCTCTAATGGTTGCAGCGTATGCTAAAAAACGATTGGTATAAGCAAGCATTATTAACGATATGGCTGAAAATAATACAGCAGGTGTGGTGAGTGTTAATTCTTCCATTATATAGAGTTTAATCAAATTTAGCAACTTTAAAGTTTTTTAAGGGTATATTTTGCTTCAAATTATTTTTTACTTTAGGCGCATGCAAGAAGATTTTTACACTACATCTGGAAACATAAAAAAATAGATGTAAATAATTTGAAAACTACCCAAGGAGAATCGGTTTTGGTTACTTCGGTAGGACAGCATAATTTTAATTCGGGCCCCGATTTTTTTAATGCACAACTTAAAATAGGCGAACAACTTTGGGCGGGAAATGTGGAAATTCATGTAAAATCATCCGATTGGTTTTTGCACAACCACGAACAAGATAAAGCCTACGATAATGTTATTTTGCATGTGGTTTGGGAACACGATACCGATGTGTTTAGAAGTGATAATACACCCATTCCAACGCTGCAACTTAAAGATTTTATCAATAAGGATGTTTTAAATAATTATGAAAAACTATTTTCTAAAAATGGTAAATGGATTAATTGTGAAAATGATTTCGCTTCGGTTGATGATTTTATTTTGACCAATTGGTTGGAACGTCTGTATTTTGAAAGGTTAGAACGAAAGTTGGAAATCATTCAAGAACTTTTAGAAGCAACAAAAAACGATTGGGAAGCTGTTTTGTTTATTATGTTGGCTAAAAATTTTGGATTGAAGGTAAATGGTGAATCGTTTTATAGTTTGGCAAAATCCATTGATTTTTCAGTAGTAAGAAAATCACAATCCAGTTTAACAACCTTGGAATCTTTGTTGTTTGGACAATCGGGGATGTTGGATGATGATTTGGAAATACCCTATTATTTAGAATTGCAAAAAGAATATCAATTCTTAAAGCAAAAATTTAAGTTAAAAAATAATACCGTATTGCCTTTGCAGTTTTTTAGATTACGACCACCAAATTTTCCAACCATCAGGCTGTCACAATTAGCAAGTTTGTATTTTGAACATAAAACCTTGTTTTCAAAATTAATGGAAGCTAAGACCTTAGAAGATTTTTATAAAGTGTTTAAAGTGTCGGCATCATCTTTTTGGAATTCACATTACACATTTCAAAAAACATCAAAAACATCTTTAAAAACACTCACCAAATCGTTTATAGATTTATTGTTAATCAACACGGTTTTGCCTATTAAATTCTGTTATGCAAAAGAAAAAGGGGAGGAGGTTGATTTGGTTATTTTGAAAATTGTATCAGATATTGCATCAGAAAAAAACAGTATGGTGGATGCCTTTAATGGTTTAAAGAAAGTTTCAAATGCATCATTGCAATCGCAAGCACTCATTCAGCTTAAAACTGAATATTGCAATAAAAACAAATGTTTGCAATGTGCTATTGGTAATTCACTCATAAACCCATAAAGAAAAAAACCTATAAACTTTTAAACTAATAAACTTAATGCTAAATTGCAGCATGAACGGATTTTATAAACCATTATTATTTTTTCAAAAACATGGGTATTACGTGTGTCAACGTATTGCTGAGCGTTTGGGCATTAGGGCAAAAGTTGTTAGAACAACGTTTATGTATCTAACCTTTGTAACGCTTGGTTTTGGTTTTGCTTTATATTTGTTTCTGGCATTTTGGATGCGTATTAAAGATTTGGTTTATACCAAAAGATCTTCTGTTTTCGATTTATAATTTATGAACCCACTTATTAATTTTTTTAGAACCAAAATTTACACCGCTGTTTTTTTACTGGTTGTAATCTTGTTGATTGGTATCTCGGGTTATAAATTTATTTCAAATTATTCGTGGATTGATGCGGTTTACATGACGGTAATTACACTAACTACCGTTGGTTTTGGAGAGGTAGTGCCACTAGATTATAATTCTAAAGTTTTTACCATATTTTTAATTTTGGCCAGTGTTATAATCATGGGTTATGCACTTTCTATTATTACCGAATATATTTTAAGCAAAAACAATCTTGAAGAATTAAAACATAAAAAGATGGAAAAAGAGATTAATAGTTTTAAAAACCATGTGGTTATTTGTGGATACGGTAGAAATGGTAAGCAGGCGGCACAAAAACTGTTAACACATAAAAAAGCATTTGTTGTTATAGAGAAAAACAGAGATATGGAAGAACGTTTGAAATTAGACGAAGTTCCATATATAATAGGAAATGCTAATGAAGATGAAGTGCTTATGCAAGCAGGAATAGACCGTGCATCTAACTTTATTTCTGCCTTACCTAACGATGCAGATAATTTGTTTGTGGTGCTTTCAACCAGGCAAATAAATAAAGATATCAATATTATAAGTCGCGCATCCAACGAATCGTCTTACAATAAATTAAAATTTGCGGGAGCCAACAACGTTATTTTGCCCGATAAAATAGGAGGCGATCATATGGCTTCTTTAGTAGTAGTGCCAGGTTTGATGGAGTTTTTGGATAATCTTTCCATTGTTGGGAAATCAGATATTAATGTTGAAGAAGTTGCTGTAGAAAAGCTATTTAAAAAGGAAGAAATAAAAACAATTAAAGATTTAGACCTTCGAAAAAAAACAGGATGTACCATTATAGGTTATAAGGATGAAAATGGCGAATATATTGTAAACCCTGAAGCAGACCTGGAATTGGCGCCAAATTCTAAAATTATTGTTTTAGGCAGGCCAGAACAAATTGAAGCGCTTAATTCTACATACAATATCGAATAGAGAATTACCTATTTTAACAGCCAATGTTTTAAAAAATCATTTTTTTTTAGCATCTTGCTGTCTTTTAGTAAGAATCTTTCAAAAAAACTAACCAATTCAGTATATTTATGAAGAAGTACCTTCTTTCAATTTTCACATTAATTTTTCCAATTTTAACATTTGCTCAAGAATCAACATCCGAAAAAATCGATAGGGTTTTCAAAGATTATACAGGTTGGTTTGTAGAAGGTATTTTTTATGAAATTCCATTTTCTG
The DNA here is from genome assembly GCF_043558645.1 of Mariniflexile sp. HNIBRBA6329. Taxonomy (NCBI): domain Bacteria; kingdom Pseudomonadati; phylum Bacteroidota; class Flavobacteriia; order Flavobacteriales; family Flavobacteriaceae; genus Mariniflexile; species Mariniflexile sp. HNIBRBA6329. The sequence goes on from NZ_JBIFXS010000021.1 coordinate 17,706, forward strand.
AAGATTATAAAATTCCTTGGGTACTTATCGTTTTAATGGGAGGTGCTATCTTTTTCACCTTTTATTTTAAATTTATAAACTTCACGGGCTTTAGAACAGCATTGCGCGTTGTTCAAGGTAAGTATGAAGATATCGAAAAGCATGGAGCAGATACATTATATGGTGATCCCACACCAAATGAAGACCATAATATAATAGAAACACTAAGGGATGATAGTGCTCATGGAGAAGTGTCCCATTTTCAAGCATTAACAGCAGCATTGTCTGCAACTGTAGGATTGGGTAACATTGCAGGTGTTGCCGTAGCGTTGTCTATTGGTGGTCCTGGAGCTACTTTTTGGATGATTCTTGCCGGTTTATTAGGTATGGCTTCAAAATTTGCAGAATGTACTTTAGGTGTAAAATATAGAGATGTTGGTAAGGACGGAACTGTTTATGGTGGTCCTATGTATTATTTAACCAAAGGATTTAAAGAAAAAGGCATGGGTACTTTTGGTAAAATACTAGCGGTATTGTTTGCTGTTTTTGTTGTAGGAGGTTCTTTTGGAGGTGGTAACATGTTTCAAGCAAACCAAGCGGCAGCTCAATTTGTAAAGTTATTTGATTTTGAAAACGCAAATGCTGGTATGTATTTTGGTATTGTTATGGCTGCTATTGTAGCAGTTGTTATAATTGGAGGTATAAAACGTATAGCTTCGGTAACCGAAAAAGTAGTGCCTTTTATGGCTGGTATATACGTGTTGGCAGCTTTAATCATTTTGGGTGCCAATTGGCATTTAATTGATGATGCTTTTGCATTGATTTACCATGGCGCATTTTCTGGCTTAGGAATAGCAGGTGGTCTTGTAGGTGTTATGATTCAAGGAATTAGAAGAGGTGCTTTTTCTAATGAAGCAGGTGTAGGTAGTGCAGCCATTGCACATTCAGCAGTTAGAACAAAATATCCTGCAAGTGAAGGTATTGTGGCGCTTTTAGAGCCGTTTGTTGATACCGTTGTAATTTGTACCATGACGGCTTTAGTCATTGTAATTACAAATTTTGATGGCGCTTTTTTGGAATACGGTGTGCCTATAAAAGAAGGTGTGGAATTAACCGCTATCGCTTTTGATAGTGTGATACCTCATTTCTCAATAGTATTAACAATTGCCGTAATTTTGTTTGCTTTTTCCACCATGATTTCTTGGTCGTATTACGGTATGCAGGGATGGATATTTTTATTTGGAAAAGGAAAAACGAGCGATTTAGTTTATAAGATATTATTTTTGTTTTTCGTTATAGTAGGCTCGTCTATCAGTCTTGGTGCGGTAATAGATTTTTCAGATGCCATGATTTTTGCCATGGTAGTTCCTAATATTATTGGTGTTGTTATATTATCTCCAATAATTAGTAGAGAACTAAAACGCTATTTAAAAGCCATCAATATAAAACATGATGCTTTAGATGAGGGTGCTGAAGACCTTACTAAACATATGTAACAATTTTAAAATAATAAGATATGAAATCCCATTTCACGTTTTCTAAAAGTCAACGAAATGGGATTTTTTTATTAATTCTATTCATTGTTGTTTTACAATGTCTTTATTTTTATATCGATTTTTCTTCTGAAGACATTCAAACAAATAAAACCGAACTTGCTAAATTTCAAAATGAAATAGATTCATTAAGATTGATTGAACTTGAAGAGCGAAAGCCAAAAATTTATCCTTTCAACCCAAATTATATAACCGATTATAAAGGTGCTACTTTAGGGATGACCAATGAGGAAATCGACAGATTGCTCGCTTTTAGGAAACAAAACAAATGGATTAATTCTGCGAAACAATTTCAAGAAGTCACCAAAATATCCGATTCACTTTTAAATGCGATTTCACCCTATTTTAAATTTCCAGATTGGGTAGTGGAAGCAAATCAAAATCCAACACCTAAACCTAATCATACATTCAATAAAAAACCTAAAACCTTTGCCGAAAAGCAAGATTTAAATAAGGCAACAGCGCAAGATTTACAAAAAGTAAATGGCATTGGCGAATATTATTCAGAACGAATCATTAAACTTAGAAATTCTTTCCCCGGTGGTTTTATAGATATGGTACAGCTTCAAGATGTTTACGGATTGAAACCAGAAGTTATAGAAAAGATTGGTGAAGATTTTGCAATCAAAACACCGCGCGCTATCAAGAAAATAATATTAAATAAAGCAACTATAGATGAGTTGGTCACTATCCAACATATAGATTACAATTTAGCACGCAATATTGTAGAACAATGTCAATTGAGGGTAGGCTTTAAATCCTTTGAAGAATTAAAAAAAGTAAAAGACTTTCCAGTAAATAAAATCGATATAATTAAATTATATTTGTCGCTTGACTGAAAAAGAGCGTATAAATGAATAGTATGTACTTCACAGAAGAACATCATCTTTTTAGAAAAAGCCTTCAAGATTTTTTACAAAAAGAAGTCGTTCCTCATATTGAAACTTGGGAGCAAACAGGTGTTATCGATAAATTTATTTGGAAAAAATTTGGCGATATGGGCTTTTTTGGGATTAATTACCCTGAAGCTTATGGAGGCCTAAATCTAGATTTATTTTATACCGTTATCCTTTTAGAAGAACTACAAAAAATAAATTCAGGAGGTTTTGCAGCGGCAATTTGGGCGCATGCTTATTTGGCAATGACGCATCTTAATGCAGAAGGCGATGAGGCTATCAAACAAAAATATTTAAAACCAAGTATTTCTGGCGATAAGGTAGGCTGTTTATGTATTACCGAACCTTTTGGAGGTAGCGATGTAGCAGGCATGCGAACAACGGCGGTTAAAAGTGGCGACCATTATATCATCAACGGTTCAAAAACATTTATAACCAATGGTGTGTATAGCGATTATTTGGTTGTAGCGGCAAAAACAAGTCCAGAGTTAGGAAATAAAGGCATCAGTATTTTTGTTATAGATAGGGAGGCAGCTGGAGTTTCGGCTACCAAACTAAATAAATTAGGATGGCGAGCGTCAGACACTGGTGAAATTGCTTTCGACAATGTAAAAATACCTCTTGCAAATTTAATGGGTAACGAAAACCAAGGCTTCTCCTATATCATGCAGCATTTTGCTTTAGAGCGTTTAATAATGGGAATCAATGCCCACGCACGTGCAGAATTTGCTTTAGAATATGCGTTGCAGTACATGTCCGAGCGTATGGCTTTTGGTAAATCCATCGATAAATTTCAGGCATTAAGACACTCCATTGCCGATGCATATACTGAAATGGAAATCTGTAAAGAATTCAACTATTCGGTAACGTATCGATTAAATAAAGGGGAGTATGTTGTAAAGCATGCAACCATGTCTAAGCTAAAGTCAACCAAAATGGCAGATGAGGTTATTTACCAATGTTTGCAATTCTTGGGCGGTTACGGTTATATGGAAGATTATCCTATGGCAAGACTTTTACGTGATAGTAGGTTAGGACCTATTGGCGGTGGTACTTCAGAGATTTTAAGGGAAATTTTAGCAAAAATCATCATCGACAAAAAGGAATATAAACCCGCAACATAAAATAATTGTCAATTCTTAATTGTTAATTGATAATTATTTTTATTTTTGCACCCGAAAATCTAAAAGAGAGGAGGTTAAGACACTATGTTAATAATACCAATTAAAGAAGGAGAAAATATAGATAGAGCGCTAAAGCGTTTTAAGAGAAAGTTTGATAAAACTGGAACTAAACGTCAATTAAATGCACGTAAACAATTCACAAAGCCTTCAGTAGAACGTAGAGCGCAAATACAAAAAGCACAATACATTCAAGGTTTAAGAGATGCAGAAGATATATAATCTGTTCTCATATATAAATTAAAATCCCGCTACTAGCGGGATTTTTTTTTGCTTTAAGTTTTTTTTGTCACTATAAAGTTGTGTTCTTAACTTTTAACTTTTAACTTTAAAACTTTAAACTTAGAAAATGTCTTTCAAATCGTTTACAGATTATCTATTGCTGGAAAAAAACTATTCAGCACTAACAGTAAAGGCATATCAAAACGATTTAGATGCTTTTTCAGAATTCATAAAATTAGAATATCAAACCAATTCCATAAATCAAGTTAACTATGCACAAATCAGAACTTGGATTGTTACTTTGGTTGAAGGCGGTTTGTCCAATCGAAGCATCAACAGGAAAGTTTCAGCATTAAATACCTATTATAAGTTTCTTTTAAAAACAAATACCATTCAGGTAAACCCTTTGGTAAAACACAAAGCTTTAAAAACAAGTAAAAAAATCCAAATTCCATTTTCAGAAACCGAAGTATCAACAGCTCTAGACGATTTTAATTTTGAAAAAGATTTTGAAGGCATCCGGAATAAATTAATCATCGAATTATTTTACTCAACAGGAATAAGAAGGATAGAGTTGGTAGAACTGAAGCTGTTAAGTTTTAATTTGGATAATAAAACGTTAAAAGTATTAGGAAAAAGAAATAAGGAACGCATTATCCCGTTATTAGAATCAGTAATAAGCACCTTGAGTTTGTATTTAAAAGAACGAAGTGGTTTGGAACACATTATCGATAAGGAATTTTTATTTTTAACCCAAAAAGGAGTTAAAATTTATGAAACTCTTGTTTACAGAATAATAAATGATTATTTTAGTGAAGCATCTACCAAAGTAAAAAAGAGTCCGCATATATTAAGACATTCTTTTGCAACTCATTTATTAAACCAAGGTGCAGATTTAAATGCTGTTAAAGAACTTCTCGGTCATTCAAGTTTAGCTGCCACACAGGTTTATACACACAATAGTATTGCCGAGTTAAAAAAGGTACATATAAATTCGCATCCAAGAAGTAAAAAATAGCAAGAGAGTTATTGTCTAACACAAAAAACACAAAGTATGAAAGTAATCACGCAATCAGTTAATTTTAATGCAGACAAAAAATTAATAAACTTCATTCAAAAGCGAATGGATAAGTTGGATATGTTTTATGATAAAGTCATTCAATCAGATGTTTTTCTAAAAGTAGAAAACACCAGTGATAAAGAAAATAAAATATTTGAAGCAAGGGTAAGTGTTCCAGGCGATAGTTTTGTAGTTAAAAAACAATGCAAAAGCTTTGAAGAAGGAGCTGATATGGCAGCATCGTCGTTAGAAAGACAGTTAAAAAAGAGAAAAGAAAAATTAAGAGCACATTTATAATAAAATTTCTTAAAAAATGTTTTGAATAAAAAAATAAATCTATACATTTGCAGTCCGTTAGAAATAGCGGGCTTTTTTTATGCGTAAAAAGTGTAAAAACGCCGATGTAGCTCAGCTGGCTAGAGCAGCTGATTTGTAATCAGCAGGTCGTGGGTTCGAGTCCCTCCATCGGCTCTTTTTAAATATGTAGTTCCTGATTGGAATTTGTATTTTAGAAATTGAAATTTTGATAATTTGGGGAGATACTCAAGCGGCCAACGAGGGCAGACTGTAAATCTGCTGACTACGTCTTCGCAGGTTCGAATCCTGCTCTCCCCACAAACAATTTCTAATTAAGGAGTTGTCAAAAGCTCGCTTTTGTAAAACTGCGTTTAAAATTGTTTGGATTGGGTCGCCAATCCAGGAACACCGAACAAATGTGAGGTAATCCTATAAAAACATGAACTTTGAAATATTGAAACCATACAAGCGAAAGCTTGTTAAAATGCGAGAGTAGCTCAGTTGGTAGAGCGTCAGCCTTCCAAGCTGAATGTCGCCGGTTCGAACCCGGTCTCTCGCTCAATAGTTTACGGGTTACGATATGCGATTTCGAATCGTAAATCAAAAATCGGCAATCGTAAATGAAACGCCGGTGTAGCTCAGGGGTAGAGCGTTTCCTTGGTAAGGAAGAGGTCACGAGTTCAATTCTCGTCATTGGCTCAATTTTGATTAAAAATTAGAATACACTAATATTATTATATAACTAAGATTAAATTATTTAAAAAACATGGCAAAGGCAACTTTCGATCGTTCAAAACCACACTTAAATATTGGTACAATTGGACACGTAGATCACGGTAAAACAACTTTAACTGCTGCTATTACTAAAGTATTAGCTGATGCAGGTTTATCAGAAGCAAAATCATTCGATCAGATTGACAATGCTCCAGAAGAAAAAGAAAGAGGTATTACAATTAATACTTCTCACGTAGAATATTCAACAGCTAACCGTCATTACGCTCACGTTGACTGTCCAGGTCACGCGGATTACGTAAAGAACATGGTAACTGGTGCTGCTCAAATGGACGGCGCTATCTTGGTTGTTGCTGCAACTGATGGTCCAATGCCACAAACTCGCGAGCACATCCTTTTAGGACGTCAAGTAGGTATTCCTCGTATCGTTGTATTCATGAACAAAGTGGATATGGTTGACGATGAAGAGTTATTAGAGTTAGTTGATATGGAAATTAGAGATTTATTATCTTTCTACGAATATGATGGAGATAATGGACCTGTAATTGCTGGTTCTGCTTTAGGTGCACTTAACGGTGAACAAAAATGGGTAGATACAGTTTTACAATTAATGGAAGCTTGTGATACTTGGATTGAAGAGCCATTACGTGAGGTTGATAAGCCTTTCTTAATGCCTATCGAAGACGTATTCTCTATTACTGGTCGTGGTACTGTTGCAACTGGTCGTATTGAAACTGGTATTGCTAAAACTGGAGATCCGGTTGAAATTATTGGTATGGGTGCTGAGAAATTAACATCTACTATCACTGGTATCGAGATGTTCCGTCAAATCCTTGATAGAGGTGAAGCTGGAGATAACGCAGGTATCTTATTAAGAGGTATTGAGAAAACTCAAATCTCTAGAGGTATGGTTATCGTTAAGCCAGGTTCTGTAACGCCGCACGCTAAATTCAAAGCTGAGGTTTATATCTTGAAAAAAGAAGAAGGTGGACGTCACACACCATTCCACAACAACTACCGTCCACAGTTCTACGTACGTACAACTGACGTAACTGGAAACATTGCGCTTCCTGATGGAGTTGAAATGGTTATGCCTGGAGATAACTTAACTATTACTGTTGAACTTATCCAAAAAATTGCAATGAACGTTGGTTTACGTTTCGCAATCCGTGAAGGTGGTCGTACAGTAGGTGCAGGTCAGGTAACTGAAATTTTAGACTAAGAAGTTTAATATATAATAAGCTAAGGTATTCCGTATTTCGGAATACCTTGACTTATGTTTACGGGTTTAGCTCAGTTGGTAGAGCACTGGTCTCCAAAACCAGGTGTCGAGAGTTCGAGTCCCTCAACCCGTGCATAGTAAGCATGTTACTCAAGGTAATTGGCTTAAATAAAATAAAGAAAAAAAGATTTCACTTAAATCAATTTTAAATTGATAGACAGAAATTTTTAATCTGTTGAAAAAAATATATAAATGGCTGGAATTGTAAATTACGTAAAAGAATCATTTGGCGAACTTAAAAATAATGTGAGCTGGCCAACTTGGGCAGAAGCACAAAGTTTAACTGTTTTAGTTGCTGTATTTTCAATTATATTTTCCTTAGCAATTTGGGGAATTGATACAGTATTCAGTAAAGTGATAGCATTTTATTTTCAATTGATTAGTTAAAGAAGAAATATGTCTGAGGTAAGCGAAAAAAAATGGTATGTTGTTAGGGCTGTAAGTGGTCAAGAAAATAAGATTAAAACTTATATTGAGAATGAAATTGCTCGTTTAGGTTTTCAAGATTATGTTGATCAAGTATTGGTTCCAACAGAACGCGTGATTCAAATACGTAACGGAAAAAAAATACACAAAGAAAAAGTGTTTTTTCCAGGTTACATCATGATTCAAGCCAACTTATCAGGTGAGATTCCTCATATCATCAGATCGGTTACAAACGTAATTGGTTTTTTAGGTGAAACAAAAGGAGGAGACCCTGTGCCGTTAAGACAATCTGAAGTAAACAGAATGTTAGGTAAAGTAGATGAGTTGTCGGTTGAAGAAAACACAACTGTAGCCATACCGTTTACAAAAGGAGAAACTGTAAAAGTTATTGATGGCCCATTCAATGGATTTGATGGAACTATCGAAAAAATAAATGAAGAAAAGCGTAAACTAGAAGTAATGGTGAAGATTTTTGGAAGAAAAACACCATTAGAGCTAAGTTATATGCAGGTTGAAAAAGTATAATAATTGTTACACTATATAAAAAGATGCGTTCTTTTGCTTCCTTATAAAAGAAGCGTATCGACTTAAATTATTAAAAATGGCAAAAGAAATTGGTAAAGTAGTTAAGTTACAAGTTCGGGGAGGTGCTGCGAATCCGTCGCCACCGGTTGGACCCGCTTTAGGTGCTGCTGGGGTTAACATTATGGAGTTCTGTAAGCAATTTAATGCTAGAACACAAGATAAGCCAGGTAAAGTATTACCTGTTGTTATCACCGTATATAAAGACAAGTCTTTCGACTTCGTTATTAAAACGCCTCCGGCTGCAGTACAATTATTAGAAGCGGCCAAGTTAAAAAGTGGTTCAGGAGAACCAAACCGAAAAAAAGTAGCTAAAGTTTCATGGGATCAAATCAAAACTATAGCAGAAGATAAAATGGTAGATTTAAATGCATTTACTATTGAAGCTGCTATGACAATGATAGCTGGTACCGCAAGGTCTATGGGTATAACCGTGACTGGAAACGCACCAAAGTAATCTATAAAAGACATTAAAAAATGGCAAGATTAACAAAAAAGCAAAAAGAAGCTTTAGCAAAAATAGAAAAAGGGAGAGTTTACTCTCTTGATGAAGCATCTGCGTTAGTAAAAGAAATTACTAATACAAAGTTTGATGCATCAGTAGATATTGCTGTACGTTTAGGAGTAGATCCACGTAAAGCAAACCAGATGGTTAGAGGAGTGGTTTCATTACCTCACGGAACTGGTAAAGACATGAAAGTATTAGCATTAGTAACTCCAGACAAAGAAGCAGAAGCTAAAGAGGCTGGAGCAGATTACGTTGGATTGGATGATTATCTTGAAAAAATCAAGAATGGTTGGACTGATGTAGACGTTATTATTACTATGCCTAGTGTAATGGGTAAATTAGGTCCGTTAGGACGTGTATTAGGTCCTCGTGGTTTAATGCCTAACCCTAAAACTGGTACAGTAACTATGGATGTTGCTAAAGCTGTAACAGAAGTTAAAGCTGGTAAAATTGACTTTAAAGTTGATAAAACCGGTATCGTGCATGCTGCAATAGGAAAAGCATCTTTTAGTGCTGATAAAATTGCTGGTAATGCAACAGAATTAATTCAAACATTAATAAAACTTAAGCCAACAACTGCTAAAGGTACATACGTAAAAAGTATTTTCCTTTCTAGTACTATGAGTCCTAGTGTTGCTGTTGATCCTAAAGTTGGTTAATTAGTTAAATACTTTTATTATGACAAGAGAAGAAAAATCACAAGTAATTGAGGACTTAACTGCAGAATTAGCCAATAATGCGAACATTTATGTAGCAGATATTTCAGGATTAAATGCATTAACAACCTCAGAGCTACGTCGTGCTTGCTTTAAAGCAAACATTAAATTAGCAGTCGTTAAAAATACATTACTTGAAAAAGCAATGGAAGCATCTGATAGAGATTTCGGAAACCTTCCAACAGTTTTAAAAGGAAATACATCTGTGATGTATTCTGAAACAGGTAATGCACCAGCAAAGTTAATTAAAACCTTCCGCAAAAAATCAGAGAAGCCTTTATTAAAAGGTGCATTTATTGAGGAGTGTGTTTATATTGGCGACAACCAATTAGACATGTTAGTTGATATCAAGTCTAAAGAAGAGTTATTAGGAGAGATTGTAGGATTGTTACAATCGCCTGCTAAAAACGTTGTTTCGGCACTTAAATCAAGTGGTGGAAAATTAGCTGGTATCTTAAAAACACTATCTGAAAAAGAAGGATAGTATTAAACAGTACGCACTATATTACAATTATATTAAAATTAAAAATTTATTAAAAACGATAGAAAATGGCAGATTTAAAAGATTTCGCAGAACAATTAGTTAACTTAACTGTAAAAGAAGTAAACGAGTTAGCAACAATATTAAAAGAAGAGTACGGTATTGAGCCTGCTGCTGCTGCTGTAGCAGTTGCTGCTGGTCCTGCTGCAGGTGGTGATGATGCTGCTGAAGCTCAAACTGAGTTTACAGTTGTATTAAAAGCTGCTGGTGCATCTAAATTAGGTGTTGTAAAATTAGTTAAAGAATTAACTGGTTTAGGATTAAAAGAAGCAAAAGAATTAGTTGACGGAGCTCCAAGTAATGTAAAAGAAGGAGTATCTAAAGACGAAGCTGAAGCTTTAAAAGCATCTTTAGAAGAAGCTGGAGCAGAGGTTGAGCTTAAATAAGCTTAGCTACCAAAACACATAAAGGTTTAGGTCTGGAGTTTAACCTTCAAGACCTAAACCATTTTGCGTATATAATAATTAGATACGCCATAACTATTATTTTTTAATCAAAATTCCGTCCATTGATGTTATCAACACAAGCTGAAAGATTAAATTTCTCGTCTATTGTAAATAGAACAGAATATCCAGACTTCTTGGATATTCAGATTAAATCCTTCCAGGATTTTTTCCAATTAGAAACAAAGTCTGAAGAGAGAGGCGATGAAGGTCTATACAATACCTTCATGGAGAACTTTCCAATTACTGATTCTCGTAATCAATTTGTTTTAGAATTTTTAGATTACTTTGTAGATCCACCAAGATATGCCATTGATGAGTGTATAGAAAGAGGACTTACTTATAGCGTTCCGCTTAAGGCAAGGTTAAAGTTGTATTGTACAGACCCTGAACATGAGGATTTCGAGACCATTGTTCAAGATGTGTACTTAGGAACGATACCTTACATGACGCCAAGTGGTACTTTTGTTATCAATGGTGCAGAACGTGTCGTAGTATCTCAATTACACCGTTCACCAGGGGTATTCTTTGGTCAGTCATTCCATGCTAATGGAACAAAATTATATTCAGCAAGAGTAATTCCTTTTAAAGGTTCTTGGATTGAATTTGCTACAGATATTAACCAGGTAATGTATGCTTACATTGATAGAAAGAAAAAATTACCTGTTACTACTTTGTTCAGAGCTATTGGTTTTGAGCGTGATAAAGATATCTTAGAGATTTTCGATTTAGCTGAAGAAATTAAAGTATCTAAAACAGGACTAAAAAAATACCAAGGACGTAAATTAGCGGCACGTGTACTTAATACATGGCATGAGGATTTTGTTGATGAAGATACAGGTGAAGTAGTATCTATCGAGCGTAATGAAATTATTCTTGATCGTGATACTATTTTAGATAAAGATAACATTGAAGAAATTATTGAAGCTGATGTGAAGGCGATTCTTTTACACAAAGAAAGCGCAGAACAAGGTGATTATGCCATTATTCACAACACACTTCAAAAAGATCCAACAAACTCTGAAAAAGAGGCTGTTGAACATATATACAGACAATTGCGTAACGCAGAACCGCCAGATGAGGAAACTGCACGTGGCATCATTGATAAGTTATTCTTCAGTGATCAACGTTACTCTTTAGGTGAAGTTGGGCGTTACAGAATGAACAAAAAATTAGGTCTTAATATTGAAATGGATAAGCAAGTGCTTACCAAAGAAGATATTATTACCATTATTAAATATTTAATCGAGCTTATCAACTCTAAAGCTGAGATTGATGATATTGACCACTTATCTAACCGTCGTGTACGTACTGTAGGTGAGCAATTATCGCAACAGTTTGGTGTTGGTTTAGCGCGTATGGCACGTACCATTCGTGAGCGTATGAACGTTCGTGATAACGAGGTGTTTACTCCAATCGATTTAATTAACGCTAAGACTTTATCGTCTGTTATTAATTCATTCTTTGGAACAAACCAGTTATCTCAATTCATGGATCAAACAAATCCATTAGCGGAGATTACTCATAAGCGTCGTTTATCTGCACTAGGACCAGGAGGTTTATCTCGTGAAAGAGCAGGTTTCGAGGTTCGTGACGTTCACTATACACATTACGGTCGTTTATGTCCAATTGAAACTCCTGAGGGACCAAACATTGGTTTAATATCATCACTTTCAGTGTTTGCTAAAGTGAACGGAATGGGATTCATCGAAACTCCTTACCGTCCTGTAACTGATGGTGTGGTTGACATTAAAAACCAACCAGTATATTTAAGTGCTGAAGAAGAAGAAGGGAAATTAATCGCGCAAGCTACTGTTAAAGTAGATGAAAGTGGTAAAATTTTACACGATAAGGTAATTGCGAGAATGGAAGGTGACTTCCCGGTAATGGATCCAGCAAATCTGCATTATACAGACGTTGCACCAAACCAAATCTCGTCTATTTCGGCTTCTTTAATTCCGTTCTTAGAGCATGATGATGCGAATAGAGCCTTGATGGGATCGAACATGATGCGTCAAGCAGTTCCATTATTATTGCCTCAAGCGCCAATTGTTGGTACTGGATTAGAGCGTCAAGTAGCATCAGATTCTCGTGTATTAATTAATGCTGAAGGAAATGGTGAAGTACTTTATGTTGACGCTAATGAAATTAAAATTAGATACGATCGTACTGAAGATGAAGCTAAAGTAAGTTTTGATAGTGATGTTAAAACATACCAGTTAATCAAATTCAGAAAAACGAATCAAGGTACTTCTATCAACTTAAAACCAATTGTGGTTAAAGGAGATAAGGTTGTTAAAGGACAAGTTTTATGTGAAGGTTATGCAACTCAAAAAGGTGAATTAGCTTTAGGTAGAAACATGAAAGTAGCCTTCATGCCTTGGAAAGGGTATAACTTTGAGGATGCGATTGTAATTTCTGAAAAAGTGGTTCGTGAAGATATTTTCACATCTATTCATATCGATGAGTATTCATTGGAAGTTAGAGATACAAAATTAGGTAACGAAGAGTTAACGAATGATATCCCTAACGTTTCTGAAGAAGCTACTAAAGATTTAGATGAAAACGGAATGATTCGCATTGGTGCAGAAGTGAAACCAGGCGATATCTTAATTGGAAAAATTACTCCAAAAGGAGAAAGCGATCCTACTCCAGAAGAAAAATTATTGCGTGCTATCTTTGGTGATAAAGCAGGCGATGTAAAAGACGCTTCGTTAAAAGCTTCACCATCTTTAAATGGTGTTGTTATTGAGAAAAAATTATTCTCTAGAGCAGTAAAAGATAAACGTAAGAGAGCTCAAGATAAAGATGATATTGTTGCATTAGAAGCAATTTACGATAGAAAATTTGAGGATTTAAAGGAGGTTTTAATCGAAAAATTATTCAACATTGTAAATGGCAAAACGGCACAAGGTATTTATAATGATTTGGGTGAAGAAGTATTGCCAAAAGGTAAAAAATTCACTCAAAAAATGTTAAATGCGGTTGACGATTATGCACATTTAGTGTCTGGAAAATGGACAACAGATGATCACACAAATCAATTAGTTGCCGATTTAATCCATAACTACAAAATCAAAGAAAACGACTTACAAGGTTCTTTAAGACGTGAGAAGTTTACCATTTCTGTAGGTGATGAGTTACCTGCAGGTATCATTAAATTAGCTAAAGTTTACATTGCTAAAAAACGTAAACTTAAAGTTGGTGATAAAATGGCAGGTCGTCATGGTAACAAAGGTATTGTAGCTCGTATTGTAAGAGCAGAAGATATGCCTTTCTTGGAAGATGGAACACCTGTTGATATTGTATTGAATCCACTAGGGGTACCTTCTCGTATGAACATCGGTCAGATTTATGAAACGGTGCTTGGATGGGCAGGTCAAAAATTAGGACGCACCTATGCAACGCCCATTTTTGATGGAGCTACTATTGATCAAATCAATGAATTAACTGATGAAGCAGGTATTCCAAGATACGGACATACTTACTTATATGACGGTGGAACAGGTCAACGTTTCGATCAACCAGCAACTGTTGGTGTTATCTATATGTTGAAATTAGGACATATGGTTGATGATAAAATGCACGCACGTTCTATCGGACCTTACTCATTAATTACACAACAACCTCTTGGTGGTAAAGCACAATTTGGTGGTCAGCGTTTTGGTGAGATGGAGGTTTGGGCACTTGAAGCATACGGTGCATCTAGTACACTACGTGAAATCTTAACAGTAAAATCTGATGATGTTATTGGAAGAGCTAAAACGTACGAAGCTATTGTAAAAGGCGAACCAATGCCAGATCCAGGACTACCAGAATCTTTCAATGTATTAATGCATGAATTAAAAGGTTTAGGTTTAGATATCAGATTAGAGGAATAAAAAAAGTATGAAGTTGCAGTATTCAGTTTAAATTTTAAACTGAATACTGAGACTGAGACTGAATACTAAAAGAACATGGCAAGAAAACAAGATAAGAATACAGTAAGAAGATTTAATAAAATCTCTATTGGTTTAGCATCACCAGAGTCTATTTTAGCAGAGTCTAGAGGTGAAGTTTTAAAACCAGAAACTATCAATTATCGAACCCACAAACCAGAAAGAGATGGTTTGTTCTGTGAGCGTATTTTTGGTCCTGTAAAGGATTACGAATGTGCTTGTGGTAAATATAAAAGAATTCGCTACAAAGGTATCGTTTGCGACCGTTGTGGTGTTGAAGTAACTGAAAAGAAAGTACGTAGAGATCGTGTTGGTCACATCAATTTAGTGGTGCCAATCGCTCACATCTGGTATTTCCGTTCGTTACCAAATAAAATAGGATATTTATTAGGCTTACCTTCTAAGAAATTAGATATGATTATTTACTACGAACGTTACGTAGTAATTCAACCTGGTAATGCTAAAAATGAAGAAGGCGAACCATTACAAAAAATGGACTTCTTAACTGAAGAAGAATATTTGAATATTTTGGAATCGCTTCCTCAAGACAATCAATATTTAGATGATAACGATCCAAACAAGTTCCTTGCTAAAATGGGAGCGGAGTGTTTAATTGAGTTATTAGCTAGAATTGATTTAGAAGCGCTTTCATACGAATTGCGTCATAAAGCAAATACTGAAACGTCTAAACAACGTAAAACAGAGGCTCTAAAGCGTTTACAAGTTGTTGAGTCTTTACGTGAGTCGAATCAAAATAGAGAAAACCGCCCTGAGTGGATGATTATGAAGGTCATTCCAATCATCCCACCCGAATTACGTCCGTTGGTACCGTTGGATGGTGGTCGTTTTGCAACATCTGATTTAAATGATTTATACCGTCGTGTTATTATCCGTAATAACCGTTTAAAGCGTTTAGTTGAGATTAAAGCTCCTGAAGTAATTTTACGTAACGAAAAGCGTATGCTACAAGAATCTGTAGATTCGTTATTCGATAATACACGTAAATCTTCAGCTGTTAAAACCGATTCTAACCGTCCTTTAAAATCGTTATCAGATTCATTAAAAGGTAAACAAGGACGTTTCCGTCAAAACCTTTTAGGAAAACGTGTGGATTATTCAGCACGTTCGGTAATTGTTGTTGGACCAGAATTAAAATTACACGAATGTGGATTGCCAAAAAACATGGCAGCAGAACTTTACAAGCCTTTCGTAATTAGAAAATTAATTGAAAGAGGTATTGTAAAAACTGTAAAATCTGCAAAGAAAATTATAGATAAAAGAGAACCTGTGGTTTGGGATATTTTGGAAAACGTTCTTAAAGGACATCCAGTATTACTAAACCGTGCTCCTACGTTACACCGTTTGGGTATTCAAGCATTCCAACCAAAATTAATTGAAGGGAAAGCGATCCAATTACACCCTTTAGTGTGTACGGCGTTTAACGCGGATTTTGATGGGGATCAAATGGCGGTACATTTACCGTTAGGACCAGAAGCTATTTTAGAATGTCAATTATTAATGTTGGCTTCTCATAATATATTAAATCCTGCAAATGGTTCTCCTGTGACAGTACCCTCTCAAGACATGGTACTTGGTCTTTACTATATGACCAAGCTACGTAAGTCTACACCAGAAGCTCCTGTAAAAGGTGAAGGTTTAACATTTTATGCACCAGAAGAGGTTGAAATCGCTTTCAATGAAAAGAAAGTTGATTTGAATGCTGGCATAAAAGTTAGAACTTTAGATATCAATGCAGATGGTAAATTAGAACCAATGATTATTGAAACTACTGTTGGTCGTGTACTTTTCAACCAAAAAGTACCTCAAGCAGCTGGATATATCAACCAGGTTCTTACTAAAAAATCATTAAGAGATATTATTGGTAATATCTTAAAATATACATCAGTTCCTGAAACAGCAGACTTCTTAGATTCTATTAGAGATTTAGGATTTAAGTTTGCATTCCAAGGTGGTTTATCATTTAGTTTAGGTGATATTATCATTCCACCAGAGAAACAAGGAATGATTGATAAAGCGAATACCTTAGTTGATGGTATTATGGGTAACTATAACATGGGACTTA
This sequence comes from Mariniflexile sp. HNIBRBA6329, assembly GCF_043558645.1. Lineage (NCBI taxonomy): Bacteria > Pseudomonadati > Bacteroidota > Flavobacteriia > Flavobacteriales > Flavobacteriaceae > Mariniflexile > Mariniflexile sp. HNIBRBA6329. Next base: position 34,145 of record NZ_JBIFXS010000021.1, read on the forward strand.
TTACCAACAACGAGCGTTATAATCAAGTTATTGATATCTGGACTTCAACTAATGCGGAATTGACTGAATTGTCTATGAAGCGTATTCGTGAAGATCAACAAGGATTCAACTCGGTGTTTATGATGCTTGACTCTGGAGCTCGTGGATCTAAAGAACAGATTCGTCAGCTTACAGGTATGCGTGGATTAATGGCGAAACCTAAAAAATCGAATGCCGGTGGTGGAGAGATTATTGAAAACCCGATTCTTTCTAACTTTAAGGAAGGTCTTTCAATTTTAGAATACTTTATCTCTACGCACGGTGCTCGTAAAGGTCTTGCGGATACGGCTCTTAAAACGGCCGATGCGGGTTACTTAACCCGTCGTTTGGTAGACGTTTCTCAAGATGTTATTATCAACACTGAAGATTGTGGTACTTTAAGAGGTGTTGAAGTAGAACCATTGAAGAAAAACGATGAAGTTGTTGAAACTTTAGAAGAAAGAATTGTTGGACGTGTAGCATTGAACGATGTTTACGATCCATTAACAGATGAATTGTTAGTAGCTTCAGGACAATTAATTGAAGATGATATTGCTAGAAAGATAGAAAGTTCTCCAATTGAAAGTTTAGAAGTACGTTCTGCATTAACTTGTGAGGCGTTACAGGGTATTTGTGCTAAATGTTACGGACGTAACTTAGCTACAGGTAAAATGGTACAACGCGGTGAAGCTGTTGGTGTAGTTGCTGCGCAATCTATTGGTGAACCAGGTACACAGTTAACACTTCGTACCTTCCACGTGGGTGGTATTGCAGGTAATATTTCAGAAGAAAATAAACTAGCAGTTAAATTCAACGGTATTGCCGAGATTGAAGATTTAAAAACTGTTAAAGGAAAAGATGGTGAAGGTAAAGATATCGACATTGTTATTTCCCGTACATCTGAAATTAAATTAGTTGATAAGAAAACAGGTATTACATTAAGCACTAACAATATTCCTTACGGATCTACCTTATTGGTTAAAAACGGACAGGAATTACAAAGAGGCGATGTAGTTTGTACGTGGGATCCATATAACGGTGTAATTATTTCAGAATTTGCTGGAAAAATTAAATACGAAAATATTGAACAAGGTATTACTTACCAAGTTGAAATAGATGAACAAACAGGTTTCCAAGAGAAAGTAATTTCTGAATCTAGAAACAAGAAGTTAATTCCAACACTTCATATTGAAGATGCAAGTGGAGAGACAATTCGTTCTTACAACTTACCAGTTGGTTCGCATTTAATGATTAACGATGGAGAGAAAATTAGCGTAGGTAAAATTTTAGTTAAAATACCTCGTAAGTCTGCTAAAGCGGGTGATATTACAGGTGGTCTTCCACGTGTAACTGAGTTATTCGAAGCTAGAAATCCTTCAAATCCTGCTGTTGTAAGTGAGATTGATGGTGTTGTTTCTTTCGGAAAAATCAAACGTGGTAACCGTGAGATTGTTGTAGAATCTAAATTAGGTGAAGTTAAAAAATACTTAGTGAAACTATCAAATCAAATTCTTGTTCAAGAAAATGATTACGTTAAAGCAGGTATGCCTTTATCAGATGGTTCTATTACCCCAGACGATATTTTAAATATCAAAGGGCCATCAGCAGTACAGCAATATTTGGTAAATGAAGTACAAGAGGTTTACCGCTTACAAGGTGTGAAAATTAACGATAAACACTTTGAGGTTGTTGTAAGACAAATGATGCGTAAAGTACAGATTATTGATTCAGGTGATACACTTTTCTTAGAAGATCAATTAGTTCATAAAGATGACTTTATCCAAGAAAATGATGCCATTTTCGGATTAAAAGTTGTTGAAGACGCGGGAGATTCTACAACCTTTAAACCAGGTAAAATTGTTTCATCACGTGAATTAAGAGATGAAAACTCTATATTAAGAAGAGAAGACAAAAATCTTGTTACAGCTAGAGACGCAAAACCAGCGACAGCTACACCTATATTACAAGGTATAACAAGAGCATCACTTCAAACAAAATCGTTTATATCGGCAGCATCCTTCCAAGAAACAACTAAAGTACTTAACGAAGCAGCAGTAGCTGGTAAAGTTGATAGTTTAGAAGGCTTGAAAGAGAATGTAATTGTTGGGCACAGAATTCCAGCAGGTACAGGTATGCGTAGATATACTGATATTATTGTTGGCTCTAAAGAAGAGTTTGATGAAATGATGCAAGTAAAGCAAGAATTAAATTATAATTAATTATTGTTCCTGCAAAGGTAGGAATGAGTAAAAATAAAAGCCTTCTTGTAAATAAAACTCGAAGGCTTTTTAATTTTAAACCAATAAGATTATGGCAGACGAAAAAGATAGCCCAAAGCCAGGACAAATTAATATTGAATTAGATGAAAAAGTAGCTGAAGGAATTTATTCCAACTTAGCTATTATTAATCATTCAGTATCAGAATTTGTTGTAGATTTTGTTAGTATTATGCCTGGGGTTCCTAAAAGTAAGGTAAAATCTAGAATTATATTAACACCACAACATGCTAAGCGCTTGCTTAAAGCATTGGGTGAAAATGTGGCTAGATTTGAAAATGCCCATGGTGAAATAAAAGATTACGAACAACCGCCTATACCATTAAACTTTGGACCAACAGGTCAAGCATAAGAATTGTAAATTTTAATAAGTATTTTTACATTTAAAAAGGTTGTTCGAAATGTTTCAGCGAACAACCGCCAATACCATTGAATTTTGGACCAACAGGTCAAGCTTAGAATAAAAAAATCCCATTGAAATTTCAATGGGATTTTTTTATATGTACTTGTCCCGTCCTGAAATAGCGATACACTAAAACCTTAGTGTAATGAAAACACCAGAAAACAGTGGGTATGTAAAG
>NZ_JBIFXS010000022.1:0-26513 GCF_043558645.1 Mariniflexile sp. HNIBRBA6329
ATGGTAAACCTAAAAAATGGCGAAGCCTTTAAAACATGACCACCGTCAAAGACGGTGGTTTTTTAGACTGAAATAAATAAATCTGGTTTGTCAGGTCGAGCGTAGTCGAGACCTAATTGAAAATCGAACGTGAGCTAATATACTTTTTTTATCACATTGGTAACAATTCCCCAAATAACAAAATCGTTTTCACTGGTTATTTTTATAATGGGATAATTGGGGTTTTCTGGTTGCAACCAAACACCTTCTTTATCTACTTTCAAACGTTTTACAGTAAATTCACCATCTAAGAAGCAAACGGCAATTTTGTTATTTGCAGGTTCCAAACTTCTATCTATAACCAATAAATCGCTATCATCCAATCCTGCACCAATCATTGATTGACCACTTACACGTGCAAAAAATGTAGCTTCTTTATTCCTAATAAGTTCTTTATCCAATGACAAGCGTTGTTCCTTAAAATCTTCTGCTGGCGATGGAAACCCTGCTGAAATACCTGCATCGTAAAAAAGTGCCCCTAAACTGTCTGATTCTGCAGGCGTAAAAAATGTTAGGTTATTGGATTGATGTAATATCATTTTTATTCTGTATTTCGTTTGTGTTAGGGATTACTCATCCATTTTATTTTTTAATCAATGAAATCGTGAATGCTAGACATTTGAAGCGAAAAGCCCGATCTGGTTCCTGAACTTGTTTCAGGATAAAGGTAACGCCCAAATAGTTTTGCTGGTTCCGTTTTTAAATTTAGTTCTAATTTATGAAATTATTGCCTTTGTTGGATAAATCATTTCACTTTAATAATATCATTGATATTGGTAGTGTAACGCGGTGACAATCGTTCTTGACGCATTTTCCAAGTGCGTTTTAAATCTTGATTCGCTATTTTTACTTTACTATCGGCATATTTAGCATTTAAACCGTCTATGGCTTTCATTAAAGGTTTGTGCTTGGGGTTTTCGTGTTCGAATAACTGTAATTGGTGGTTATTGGTTGGCACCAAGCCCATAACAATAACGCCTGCCCTTTTATATTTGATTCCTTTTTTAAAGATACTGATAACCGCTTCCACTGCTTGCTTACTTATAATTAAACTAGAATCGGTTGGATAGGATAAGGTTATTAATCTACTAGCGCTGTGTTGTTCTAAATCCTTTTTATGCCTGTCACTACTCAACATCACGTAAATAACATGACAACTGAAACCTTGTTTCCGTAGTTTTTCGGCGCAACTTGTGGCAAAGGTTGAAATGCGTTCCTTGATGTTTTCAATATCGGAAAACGTGTATTCGAAACTTCGTGTAGTGGCAATAGCGTGTTTGGATGAAACTTCATCTAACTGCAAGGTGGGGATGCCTTCTAAATCTTTTTTAAGTTTCCATTGGGTTATTGAGAAATTTTTACGCACCCAATCATCAGGCAGCTGAACAAAATCGAATGCGGTGTTGCATTTTTTAGCTTTCAACCGTTTTGTTAAACCGCGCCCAATGCCCCAAACATCTTCAATTTTAATCCATTTTAAGGCTTTTAGGCGTTTTTCTTCTGAATCGATTACATAAACACCTTTGGTTTCCTTAGGGAACTTACGTGCTATTTTATTGGCTACCTTACTTAACGCTTTTGTTGGTGCTATGCCTACACAGGTTGGAATGCCTGTCCATTTTAAAACACGGGTTCTTATTTGATTTCCGTAATCAGTAAAATTATAGTTTTCAAAGCCTTTAAACTGGATAAAAGCCTCATCTATACTATACACCTCCACATCGGGTGTAAATTGTTGTAAAATAGCCATCACCCGGCTGCTCATGTCCCCATAAAGCGGATAGTTGGATGAGAATACTTGAATATTGTTTTCTTTACAAAACCCTTCCCATTTAAAAATGGGTGCACCCATGGGTAAGCCTAAAACTTTAGCTTCATCGCTTCGCGAAATCACACAGCCATCGTTATTGCTTAAAATAGCAATGGGCTTGTTGCGTAAATTGGGGTTGAAGGCACGTTCGCAAGACGCATAAAAATTGTTACAGTCTACTAAGGCGTACATGAATGTAAAGATACGATTTTTGTTTACCTGTTTGTTCTATTTAGAGCTCACAGGTTTTAAAAACCTGTGAGCTCTATCTCTTAAAAAAACTTACCGCTTTCTATAATGGCATGTCCGTTGCGCTTGTAAGTTACTTTGGTTCCGTTGGCGCAAAAATGATAGACCGCTTTGGCCTTTTGTTCAGAAAATGATAACAAAACAACGTCTTCTACTTTACAATCATAGTCCTTTGCTACTTTTGCCTTTACATGATCTATAGTAGCTCGACCTTTTTTTAATTGCGATTGAATTTTATTGTCTAATTCTGGCTCTGTAAAACCATCTGCTAATTTACAGCCATCTTTTTTAATTGGTTCTTTAGCAGTGTTTTCTTTCGGAACTTCGGCATCAATGTATTCCCAAGTAAAGTCGGCTTTTAACCAAACACGCCTACCGTCTTCGGTTTTTACAATGTGATTGTTTTGTGAAAAACCGATGCATGAGATAAAAAACAAGAGAAGAAATAGATACTTTTTCATAGCCAGATAATATTTTGTGAATTACAAAAATACGGTTTCATATGAAACTAGTCTTCAACATACTCTAAAATATCTGCAGGTTGACAATCCAATGCTTTACAAATGGCTTCTAGGGTTGAAAAACGTACAGCTTTCGCTTTCCCCGATTTTAAAATAGAAAGATTCGCCTCTGTAATACCAATAATTTCAGCCAAATCTTTGCTTTTCATGTTTCGATTGGCAAGCATTACATCAAGATTTACGATTATTGACATCATTATATGGTTAGGTCGTTTTCTTCCTTCATCAAGACTCCTTCTTTAAAAATCTCTGCCATTATAAAGGCAAATAGTATTAAAAACAATGTAGTAAAAGGTATAGAAACTCCTTTAAAACCACCATTTTCAAAACGAAAGGCAGTATAGCTCGTTAAAATAGCACACCCTATTAAAAGCTGTCCTATTCTTCTAAAGGACTGTACATTATTTTTTCTAAATGTTTTAACATCCCTTACAGATTGCATCACCCTTTGAAATTCCAAAACACAAAAAAACATTAAAACTAACACACCAAGAAGTTTTGAATATGTGATATAAAGCGATACGGTTTTCAATTTATCTAGTGTAAATATTTCAGTATACTCTGCGTTTGTATCAGATTTCCACTTCATAGAATACAAATAGCCTTCCAAGTTAGTATTGATTTTAATTTTTTTAGAATTATAAAAGCTTCTATCTAATTGTAAATGAATAAATATTGCAGTAAATCCTATAATTAATAAAATAAAAATAGTTTTAGCAACCTTGCTTAAGGTTATCGCTGCATTTAAAAGGGAATTTCTGGTCATACTCAATAGTTTATTATCGTTTAACAATAACAAATATATAAAAATTATCGAAAAACAATAATTTTTTATTAAAAAAGATAAATATTAAATTAAACAGGTCTTTGTATCTTTGAGCTTATGTTTCCAAAAAAACTTCAACAAAAACTCGAAAACCGAAAAGAAACCAATGCTTTGCGCCAACTTGGAACGTCTTCTAATTTGGTCAATTTTTCATCGAATGATTATTTAGGTTTTTCAAAAAGTGAAACCATTTTTGATAACGCCCATAACTTTTTGATTGAACAAAATAGCGTTCAAAATGGCGCCACAGGTTCCCGATTATTATCTGGAAACCATCCCCTATTCCATATTATTGAAACTCTTTTATCAGAATTCCACAATAGCGCATCTGCCTTAATTTTTAACTCGGGCTACGATGCCAATGTTGGGTTCTTTTCTAGCGTGCCACAACGCGGTGATGTTATTTTATATGATGAATATATTCACGCCTCTATTAGAGATGGCATTCAACTATCTAATGCTAAGTCTTACAAGTTTAAACATAATGATTTAGAAAATATAGATGAGATGCTGAAACGCGTTCAGCATGACACCATTTACATTGTTACCGAATCTGTTTTTTCTATGGATGGCGATTCGCCCGATTTGGTTAAACTAACTCAAATCTGTAAAAAACACAAGGCGTATTTAATTGTAGACGAAGCACATGCCGTTGGTGTTTTTGGCGAACATGGTGTGGGACTTGTTCAAGAATTAGGTCTAGAAAATGATGTATTTGCGCGTTTGGTAACTTTTGGTAAAGCCATGGGGTGCCACGGTGCCGCTATTTTAGGAAGCGACCATTTAAAACAATATTTAGTGAATTTTGCTAGAAGTTTTATTTACACTACCGCACTATCGCCTCATACCTTAGCCACTATTCATGCTAGTTACAACGAATTATTTGTTACTAAAAACATCCAACAATTACATCAAAACATCCAATTTTTCAAGGAGGAAATAACAACCAACCAACTTCAACATGTATTTATTGAAAGCCACTCGGCCATTCATTGTTGCTTGGTTTCAGGTAATGCGCATGTAAAAAACGTTGCAAAAAAAATTCAAGAACATGGTTTTGATGTAAAAGCCATTTTGTCTCCCACCGTTCCCGCAGGACAAGAGCGTTTGCGTTTTTGTTTGCACGCCTTCAATTCTGAAGAAGAAATAACCAAAGTTCTGAAGTTGTTAACTACTTTTGCACTATGAATGAAACGTTCAAAACAATAGCTAGATTTCAGTATTCAACTGAAGCACAAATTATAAAAGGTCGTTTAGAAGCAGAAGGTATTAAAGTGTTCTTATCAGACCATATTACTATAGATACCGACCCGTTAGTTAGTAATGCTATTGGAGGTGTAAAACTAAAAGTACTGGCGCATCAAGCTGAAGAAGCGGAGCTTATTTTAGAATCCATTAAAAAATATTCGGTTGATGATGAAGGAGACAAAATAGTCTGCCCAAACTGTACGAATCAAGAAATAAAACTCTATTCCACTATAAAAGATGTTAAATCATTCGTTTCTTTTATTCTTGGGTTCGTATTTGGCACGCTTCCTTTTTATACAAAGCATAAATATAGATGCGAAAGTTGCAAAACTGAATTTGATTTAAAATGACAACATACTTTATAACAGGAATATCTACCGATGTTGGTAAAACCGTAGCGTCTGCTATTTTGGTTGAAGCTTTAGAAGCCGATTATTGGAAACCGATTCAAGCAGGTGAATTAGATAATAGCGACACCAAAAAAGTTCAAAAGTTAGTTTCAAACTCAAAGTCGAAATTCCACCCAAATGCCTTTGCTCTAGAAACGCCTATGAGTCCGCATGCTGCTGCAGAAATTGATGGCATTTCAATAGATATTAAAAAAATCAAAACGCCAAAAACAAAAAACCATTTGGTTATTGAAGGTGCCGGCGGTTTGTTAGTGCCTATAAACGATACACAAACAGTACTCGACCTGATACAACCTAGTTATAAAGTTATAGTGGTGTCTAGACATTACTTAGGAAGTATTAACCACACGCTTTTAACCGTAAATTTATTAAAAGAAAAAGGACTGGAAGTTGCCATAATTTTTAGTGGCAATGAACATAAAACCACCGAAGACATTATTAAAAAAATGACAAGCGTTCCCATTATAGGGCGTATCGACGAAGAACCATATTTTGATAAAAATGTGGTGAAAGAATATGCTGAAGAATTCCTGCGCACTCAGGAATCTCATGGTTTCTTTAAAAATTAGAATTAGAACAATAAACTAAGATTTCCGCTTTCGCGGAAATAAAAACTATGACACTAAAAGACCGCGATAAAAAACACCTTTGGCACCCCTTAACGCAACACAAATTGCACCCAGACACCATTGCTATTACTAAAGCAGAAGGCTGTGTATTAACAGATGAAAATGGAAACGATTATATAGATGCCATTGCCTCATGGTACACCTGTATGTACGGGCATTGCAACCCATATATTACCAGCAAAGTTTCTGCGCAAATGCAGCAACTCGACCAAGTAGTTTTCAGCGGATTCACCCACGAACCCGCCATAAAATTGAGTGAAGCTCTTATTAATATTCTTCCAAAAAACCAGAACAAACTATTTTTTAGCGATAATGGATCGACCTCTGTAGAAGTTGGTATCAAAATGGCGTTACAATATCATTTTAATAAAAATGAAAAAAGAAACGTTTTAATCGCTTTTGAAGATGGTTTCCATGGCGACACCTTTGGTGCTATGAGTGTTTCTGGCTTATCGGTGTACAACGGCTCTTTTGAAGAATTATTCTTAGATGTAAAACGCATTCCAACACCCAATGGTGAAAACCACGAAGCTATCTTAAGTACTTTAAAATCTATAGTTGAAACCAATAAAGTGGCAGGATTTGTTTATGAACCTTTGGTACAGGGTGCTGCCGCTATGAAAATGCACAACCCTGAAGGTTTAAATGAGATACTAAAATTCTGTAAAACCAATAACATCATCACCGTTGCCGATGAAGTGATGACGGGTTTTGGTAAAACCGGAAAACACTTTGCCTCCTTACATGTAGAAACCAAACCAGATATAATGTGCCTGAGCAAAGCCTTAACAGGTGGTTTGTTACCCATGGCAATTACATCATGTACACAAGATATTTACGATGCTTTTTACAGCGATGATATAAGTAAAGGCCTTTTTCATGGGCATACCTATTCCGCAAATCCGTTGGCATGTACGGCGGCTTTGGCTAGCATTGAATTGTTACAATCGGAAACTATACAAAACAACATACAACGTGTTATTGCGGCACACAAAGCCTTCAACACACATATTAAAAGTCATCCAAAAGTAAAAGCAACCCGTCAAACAGGCGTTATTTTTGCAATCGACCTAAATACAGAAATGGCTCGTTACGGCAATCTTCGTGATAAATTATTCAAGTTTTTCATGGATCATGGCGTGTTTTTACGTCCGTTAGGAAACACCATTTACATTCAAGCACCTTACGTTATTACTAAAGAGCAGTTAGAAAAAGTTTATAAAACTATTGATGAAGCTTTAGAAATTCTTTAGAGAGCACGCCCGTTATCCGCGTTTAAAAGGCGTTCCATCCATTGCTTAATTTCTAACACAAAAAACCTCAAAGGTTTTAAAACCTGTAAGGTCTTAAAAAACACAAACCAGTATGAAATAAAAGCAAGAACACGTACTTTTGCCAAAAACCAATAACTTGTACAAACCAATCTCAATAACTGCGGTCGCTTCTATTTCACCACTTGGAACATCACTAAGTGAGGCATGGAACAATTATAAAAGCCCACAGCACCATATTTCAGAAAATACGTTTCAAAACATAACTGCTTTAGTCGCACAAATTCCAGAAACGTCGCAAAAATTCATTGAAACATTAAGACAGTCTGATAATAAATACAAATCGTTGGACAACACCGTTTTATACGCCATGTACGCTTCAAGAGAAGCTATTAAAAATGCGGGGTGGAATGGTTCAGATAATTTTGGAATCAACATTGGTTCTTCACGTGGGGCCACCCATCTTTTTGAAACCTATTACGACGATTTTCTAAAAAACAACAAAGCCCAAACCTTAAGTTCGCCAACCACTACTTTGGGAAATATTTCCTCATGGGTCGCGCACGATTTACAAACCCAAGGGCCCGAAATTAGTCATTCCATAACCTGCTCTACTGCTTTGCACGCCATGTTAAATGGCATCGCATGGATTAATTCAGGCATGTGTAACAAATTTTTGGTTGGTGGTAGCGAAGCGCCTTTAACCGCATTTACCATCGCACAAATGCAAGCTTTAAAGGTTTATGCAAAACAAAAAGCTACCTTGTATGCGATTGAAAAATCTTACCCCTGTCGCGCTTTAGATCTAAATAAAACCAAAAATACCATGGTTTTAGGTGAAGGTGCTTCCATGGCTTGTTTGGAAGTTGGTGAAACTAAAAACGCCCTCGCCATTATTAAAGGTTTTGGTTATGCTACCGAAATTTTAGAACATAATATTTCCATTTCTAGTGATGCTGTTTGCTTTCAAAAATCGATGCAAATGACCTTGGGAGACACCAACCCAGAAGAAGTGGACGTTATTGTGATGCACGCTCCGGGTACTGTAAAAGGCGATTTATCAGAATATAATGCCATAAATAAAATTTTCTGTAACAAAACACCCAAGCTAACTACTAACAAATGGAAAGTAGGGCATAGTTTTGGTACTTCGGGTATGTTAAGTATTGAAATGGCCATTTTGATGTTACAGCATCAAGAATTTATTGAGGTTCCTTTTATAGAAAAACAAAAAGCACCTCGTCAAATTAAAAACATTCTTGTTAACGCTGTTGGGTTTGGCGGTAACGCTGTGTCGATTTTACTTTCAAAATAATGTTGTAAAATCATAAAAAGGTTTTATATTTCATAAATTTATAAACGATTTTTATTATGACCGATTGGTTTTCAAACTTAGAATTATTTCCGAAAATATATTGGGGCGTTGCGCTATTAGGTTCTTTAATTTTTATCATCATGATGGTTTTAACCTTCCTTGGTGGTGAAACGGACAACCTAGACACCGATACCGAAATAGAATCGGACACCGGTATTAGTTTTCAATTTATAACTTTTAAAAACCTTATTGGTTTCTTTACCTTATTTGGTTGGAGTGGCATTGCTTGTATTGATGCTGGTCTTTCAAAACCGTTAACCATTATCATTTCTTTGGTTTGTGGTTTAATTATGATGACAATTATGGCCGCCATGTTCTACTACATGCGAAAACTGAACGATAGCGGTACTTTAAACTTTAAAAACGCCATAGGTTCTGTGGGCGAAGTGTACCTAACCATTGGTGCAAACCGTTCTTCCATAGGGAAAGTACATATTAAAATACAAGGAGCTTTACGTGAACTGGAAGCCCTAACCGATGCTGATACCAATTTAAAATCATCAGCTGTTATTAAAGTAAAAGACGTTACAGAAAACGGAATTTTAATTGTTGAACTATTAACCAAATAACCATGACCTTATTAGTAACTCAAGCCTCAGATTTTGGCTTACCAGTAGCAATCATTTTTGCTGTATTATTTGTATTTGTATTTTTCATCGTCTTAGTAAGGCGCTACAAACGTTGTCCTTCAGACCGCATTTTAGTAGTTTACGGTAAAGTTGGCGGTGGACAATCGGCAAAATGCATTCACGGTGGTGCAGCCTTTATTGTTCCGGTAATTCAAGACTATCAGTTTTTAGATTTAACCCCTATTTCTATAGAAGTTAATTTGGTGAACGCTTTAAGTAAGCAGAACATTCGTGTTAACGTACCATCACGTTTCACCATTGGTATTTCCACCGAGCCAGGTATTATGCAAAATGCTGCCGAAAGACTTTTAGGTTTGGGTCAAAATGAAATTCAAGAATTGGCGCAAGAAATCATATTTGGTCAGTTACGTTTAGTGGTTGCTTCTATGGATATTGAAGAAATTAATTCCGATCGCGATAAATTTTTAACCAATATTTCTGAAAGTGTTGAATCGGAGCTTAAAAAAGTAGGTTTAAAACTCATCAACGTAAATATTACGGATATTGTTGACGAGTCTGGATATATTCAAGCATTAGGTAAAGAAGCTGCGGCACACGCTATCAATGCGGCTAGAAAATCGGTGGCAGAAAAAACCAGAGATGGTTCTATTGGTGAAGCAAATGCGGTACAAGATGAACGCACACAAGTAGCAGAATTACATGCTAAAGCAAAGATTGGTGAAGCCAATGCTATGCAAAATGAACGCACACAAATTGCAGCAGCAAATGCACTAGCCATGATTGGAGAAGCCAACGCAAGCCAAAACGAACGTGTACAAACAGCAAGTGCCATTGCCAAAGCAAAGATTGGTGAAGCCGAAGCTTTAAAAGAAGAAAGAATAAAAACATCTGAAGCAAATGCACGTGCCATTGATGGAGAAAATATTGCAAAAATTTCGATTGCAGAATCGGATGCTTTAAGAAGAGAACGTGAAGCCGAAGCCGAAAAAAGAGCCATTGCTGCTGAAAAAGTACAGGCTGCAAAAGCATTGGAAGAAGCCTATGCTGCCGAAAAATTAGCGGAAATAGCCAGAGCAGAGCGTGTACGTTCTACCCAATTGGCTGATATTGTTGTTCCTGCGGAAATTGATAAAAAGAAAGTAGAAATTGATGCGGAAGCTGAAGCTGAAAACATTAGAAGAATTGCAAAAGGACAAGCTGATGCTATTCTATTAAAAGCACAAGCAGAAGCGCAAGGTTTATATGAAGTACTGACCAAACAAGCGGCTGGTTTAGACCAAATTGTTAAAGCTGCCGGAAATAGTTCAAAAGATGCGGTGTTATTATTAATTGCCGATAAATTACCCGAACTGGTAAAAATACAGGCCGAAGCTATTAAAAACATTAAAATTGATAAAGTAACCGTTTGGGAAAATGGCAGTGGAAAAGATGGAAAATCGTCTACGGCAAACTTCCTTTCGGGTATGTACCAATCGGTGCCACCATTACAAGAAATGTTTAATATGGCAGGTATGGAATTGCCTGAATACTTAAAAGGCAAAGACATAAAAGACAAAAATACCGAAGCAACAAGACCAATGCCTAGAAAAGATGTTGATAAACCTGAAGATAAAAAATAAGATAAAATTCCACCTTGCGGTGGAATTTTTTACTTTTACATATATTTGCAGCATATGAGCGAGACAAGACACAACTGGACTAAAGAACAAATTTTAGAAATATACAACAAGCCGTTAATGGAGTTGCTTTACGAAGCAGCTACCGTACACCGTTTGCACCACGACCCTAACACGGTACAAGTTTCTACTTTATTATCTATTAAAACAGGTGGTTGTCCTGAAGATTGTGGCTATTGCCCACAAGCGGCACGTTACCACACCAATATTGAAGGCAACGACTTGATGAGTGTGCAACAAGTAAAAGCACAGGCTTTACGTGCTAAATCTAGCGGAAGCTCGCGCGTGTGTATGGGTGCTGCATGGCGTAATGTAAAAGATGGCGAGGAATTTGACCAAGTATTGGAAATGGTACGCACCATTAACAAACTAGATATGGAAGTATGCTGTACTTTAGGAATGATTACCGAAAACCAAGCGCAACGTTTGGCCGAAGCTGGTTTGTATGCCTACAACCATAATTTAGACTCCTCGGAAGAATATTATAAAGAAGTTATTTCTACACGTGGTTTTGAAGACCGTTTACAAACTATTGACAACGTTAGAAAAACCAATGTAACCGTTTGTAGTGGTGGCATTATTGGTATGGGCGAAAAAATTGAAGATAGAGCTGGCATGTTGGTAGCACTTTCTACTCTAAACCCGCAACCTGAATCGGTGCCAATTAACGCATTGGTTGCTGTTGAAGGCACACCACTTGAAGACCAAGAGCCTATTTCTATTTGGGACATGATACGTATGGTAGCCACCACCCGTATTGTGATGCCTGAAACCCAAGTTCGCTTAAGTGCCGGTAGAACACAAATGACGCGCGAAGGACAAGCTATGTGTTTCTTTGCTGGCGCCAATTCTATTTTTGCTGGTGATAAATTATTAACCACGCCAAACCCCGATGTAAACGAAGACATGAAAATGTTTGAATTATTAGGGTTGAATCCACAAAAGCCCTTTATTAAAAAAATGAAGCCTCAAACGGTAGAAGCTTCAGAATCTCAATACCAAGCCTTGGGTGAAAAACCAAAATGGAGTAGACCAGAGCATAAAATTGAGCGTAACGAAGCTGCTAAAGCGAAGACTATAAAGTAGTAATCCGTTTATAGTTTATATAAAAGTATCGTTACAAAGGTTTTGATTATACTTATGTGATGTTTCTTTATGTCGACATGACTAACGTTTCCATTTGAGTTAGGGATTACTCATACATTCTATTTTAAATTAATGAATTCGTGAATAAAACCTATTTGCAGTGAAAAGCCCACAGCGATCCCGATAGCTATCGGGAGAGTAGGACTTGCAACCCTTCGTCTGTGCTCAGGACAAACTACAGTCCGACTGCCTGCCTGAGCACAGACAAAGGGTGTGGTAACGCCCAAAATACTATTTCTAGTTTCATTACGTTTCATTAACTTTGACCCACTAAATTAAATAAGCCTTGTCGTTGAACTTACAAGATATTCCTCGTGTAAAAACAATTACGAAAGAGGATTTTTTAAAACACTATTTTAAACCGCAAAAGCCTGTGGTTATTGAATGTTTTATTGAAAACTGGCCCGCGTATAGTAATTGGAGTTTAGACTATATGAAACGCGTTGGCGGTGACATTACTATACCCCTTTACGACGATAGACCGGTAGATTACAAAGACGGTTTTAACCAGCCACACGCTAAAATGAAATTGGCCGATTATATTGATTTGCTAAAGCGCGAACCCACAAAATACCGTATTTTTTTATGGAATGCCATTAAGGAAATACCGCAATTGCAAAAAGATTTTTCGTTTCCCGATTTTGGTTTGCGTCTCTTAAAAGGCTTTCCCATGTTGTTTTTTGGCGGACGCGATTCGTACACCTTTATGCATTACGATATAGATTTAGCCAATATTTTCCACTTCCATTTTGAAGGGCAAAAACAAATTATTCTGTTCGACCAAAAACAGAACAAATATCTATATAAAGTACCGCATGCGCTTATTACTCGCGAAGACATCGATTTTGCCAACCCCGATTTTGAAAAATGGCCTATGCTTAAAAACGCCCAAGGTTACCAAACCACGCTAAACCATGGTGAAGTTCTCTACATGCCCGAAGGTTATTGGCACTACATGCGCTACATAACGCCTGGGTTTTCCATGAGTTTACGTGCCATAGCCCGCAACCCGAAAAACTTTAGCAAAGCCATTTACAACATTGTAGTTATGCGAAATTTTGATAATGCCATGCGCCGCATACAAGGCCAAAAATGGATAGATTGGAAAAACCAACAAGCCATTACAAAAACCCATAAGAACTTATAAACAAACCTATTATTTTACAATAACTTACATATATTTGCACCACTTTAAAAAATTTAAGAAAATCATGCGGAAATTAATTTTATTAGCATCCATTCTAAGTGCAACGCTTTGTAATTCTCAAGCATACACAGGTACAAACGATAACAAACTACAATTAGGAACCAATTTGCAAAACAATGCAACAGGCATAAACATAAGTTACGATTATGGTTTGGGCGAAAACATTTCGGTTGGTGTATCATCATCATACGCTTTAGGTCTTAAAGACGATATTTCGGCTAGTTTTGGCGACCGTTTTGATCTTAAAGCACGTTTTAACGCCAACTTAGGAAACGTTATAAATGTGGACAATAATTTTGATGTGTATCCGGGTTTAAACCTAAGCCTTAAAAACTTTGGTGGGCATTTAGGAATGCGCTACTTCTTCTCAGATGGTTTTGGTGTTTACACCGAGTTTAATGTGCCTTTTGCAAAATATAACACCGATGCTTTAGATGCTGGCGAAAAATTACACAACCAGTTTACACTTAATTTAGGTGCTTCTTTTAACTTGTAAAAAAAGTACTTTATAACAATATACAAAAGTGGAAAATTTAGGTTTTTCGCCTTTTTTTATACGTCATTGGTAACGCAGTGAAGCAATCTGTTTTTCGTTATTCTGAACTTGTTTCAGAATAATATACAAAAAAATCCTCTTTATGCGACCCTGAAACAAGTTCAGAGTGACGGCTATTTTATAAGTTCATTCGCCTTATCATACACCAAATAGCTTTCCCAACCACGGTATAAAAAGTAATCAATAAACTTCTTTTTTTTCTTATAAGCGTTGGGCTCTTTTATAGAATTCGCTTTTTTTTCGGCTAAAGAATTAAAATACTCGTTGTAATCCTCTTCCGATATAGCTGCAAGTGCTTGATTTATATTAAATTGGCTGATGTCTTTTTGCTTTAATTCAAAAGTCAAACGGCGTCGGCCCCAAGCCTTAAATTTAAACTTACCACTTACAAATGTTTTGGCAAAACGTTCTTCGTTTAGAAAGTTATGCTGCAACAGGTGTACCACAATTACATCAATAGCTTCCGGGATCATGCGCATACCCGTTAGTTTCTGCACAACTTCTTTATGGCAACGTTCTTGGTACGCACAATAATGCTCTAGTTTTATGGTGGCTTCTTGTAGCGTATATGTTTTTTTGGTTTGCTGCATAGTTCTCCAAAAATAACAATAGAAACAGAAACAACTAGTATAAAAAAATTATAAAAACCAAATCTGACTATACAATACCAAACGGATGTACAACTTATAAACTTAACAACTTGAAAAAAACCACACTTATAAAAAAAATCTCTTTTTTCGTTGCCTTTTTTTGTACGGCTAATTTTGGGTTTGGGCAAACATGTATAATTTCTGAAGATTTTAACAGAACCGATAATACTGCGATAGGAGGTTCATGGACTGAAGTAGGTGGTGATGCGTCAATTTTTTCTAACGTCTTAAGATTGGAAACAGGTGGAGCGATTGGTAGAGATTATATATACCAAAATGTTAGTGGTGTTTATAATACACAATTAAATTTGTTATCAACAAGCATAAGCTGGGTTTTTAATATGCGTTTAGGCAGGTCTGATCCTGGTGGATTTGATAGTAATGAATATGGAATAGCATTTGTTTTAGGAGGAACAAGTTCTGATTTTACTACTGGAAACGGATACGCTGTTGTTTTAGGTGAAAATGGCGTAATAGATAATATAAGGTTAGTGCACTATACTGGAGGAATTGATTTAAATAGTAATTTAACCGATATTATAAGAGGAAGTTTTGATTATAATAATTTAGAACATTCAAGCATTAAAGTTACTTATGCTCCCTCTACGAATACTTGGGAATTGTTTGTAAGAGTTGATGGAGCTTCGTTTGCCGACCCACTAACATTAACAGCAGGAAATTCTCAAGGCACCGCAATAAACACTACTTATACTGGTTCGAATCTTCCTTTTATTGGAGCATTTTATAATCATAATTCAACTGCAAACGATAGAGCTACGTTTGACAATATTCTTATTGGACCAATGACCACATGGACATCTGGTTCTTGGGATAATGGAACACCAACTATAGGTACACATGCTGTTATTAATGATTATTTTGATACAAGTGTTAGTGATGGCATCCAAACAAGTTTTAGTGCTTGTAGCTTAACAGTTACTAACAACGGTATTTTACAAATTGGCAACAACACATTTGTTGAAGTTCAAAATGATATAACTGTTGATGCTGGTGGTGAAATTTCTTTAGAGCCATCTGCTGCTGTAGTTCAAATTGATGATTTAGGAACCGTAACCAATAATGGAAATATTTACGTATACAAAGAAACTGCTCCTATGAATGCTTGGTATGAATATACCTATTGGAGTTCGCCAGTTTCTGGAGCTCAAATAGGTGTCGCTCTGTCCGACTCTCCAGCAAATAGACGCTTTAAATTTAATGGGCAAAACTTTCTAGACCATTGTGGTGAAACAGGGAATAATAACATTTTAGTATGTGATGATGGTTTTGGAAATGGTGTTCAAGACGATATTGACGATAACAATAACGATTGGCAAGTAGTAGCTAGTAATACTGTAATGCAACCTGGTATTGGGTATGCAGCCACACTTACTGAATTTGCATACAATATTGCACCTGGTAATTCTGGAAAACAAATTAGAGCTGCAGCATTTCAGGGACCATTTAACAATGGGGTTATAACGGTACCTATTTATAGAAACGATTTTGAACCAAATGATTATAATTGGAATTTTATTGGAAACCCATACCCATCTGCTATTGATGCCAATTTGTTTTTATCAGCTAACAGTAATATTGCTACCGATGTTAATGGTACCGGCTATACAGATGGCGCTATCTTTTTATGGTCTCAAAATACACCACCTTCTGGCAGCACCAATGGCAATCAAGTGTTAAACTTTTCAAACGACGATTATGCTATAATTAACCTTGTAGGAACAAATGCTGCAGGAGATGGTTTAACACCTTCTAGATTTATTCCATCGGGTCAAGGCTTTTTTATTTCTATGTCTAATTCAGCTACGCCTATCTCTTCAAGCACTAACAGTGATGGACATACAATAGCACAAGGAGAAATCGTGTTTAATAACTCTATGCGTGTAAAAGGCGCAACAGATAACAGTCAATTTTTCAAAAACACCAATTCAAAAGAAAAAACGAATACTGTCGCTGCAAATAAAATATGGGTTGATTTAACCTCAGACAATGGTGTATTTAACCAAATTTTAGTTGGCTATGTAAATGGTGCCACCAATGGCGATGATGGTATTTCCTTTGATACAAATAAGTTTTCAACTAAAGGTGCTGTTTTATATTCAACAATAGAAGGTTCAAACAAAAAATTTGCTATTCAAGGTAAAGATGTAAATAGCATCAACGAAAATGAGACTATTAAACTTGGTTTTAGAACTTCTATTACTGTGGCTACTTTATTTAAGCTATCTATCGCACAATTAGAAGGCGACTTTTTAAACAATAACACTATTTATTTAAAAGATAATTTACTTAATAAAATACATAATTTATCGGCATCCAATTATACGTTTACATCAGGTATTGGTGAGTTTAACAACCGTTTTGAAATTACATTTAGCAACAAGGCGCTGGCTGTAGAAGATGTGCTTTTAAATAAAAATGTCCTTAAAATTATTGAATTGGATAACGATTATGTTCAGTTTAATACCTCTGATAATCTAAATATTAAATCGGTACATATTTTCGATTTATTGGGCAGACAGTTGTACCACTTTAAAGGTGAAACTACTTCTGAAACTTACAAACTTTCAAACTTAAATAGCAGCGTTTACATTGCCAAAGTAGCGCTTTCTAACGGAGCAGTAATTACTAAAAAGGCGTTTAAGAGGTAATAGGGTTCTCATCTCGAACGGATATGAGAGATCTCATAATCATGGAATATACCGGATAATTTGGATGTAATTTCTCGTTGCTCTTGAAACGACACCTACGACGTTACAAACTATATTTTAAAGACAAAATAAAGTTTCTACCTGCCGCTGCAATACCCGATGAATAAGTTTTATAACGTTGGTTTGTAATATTCTCTAAACTGGCGGTTATACTAGTCGATTTACTTATTTGATATTGGCTTCTAAAATTAAGCGTGTACCACGATGGGCTATATGGATTACCATTAACATCTTTTGCATATAAATAACCTTTTTCAATTTCAGAGGGTGCCAATTGGTAAAACGAAAACTCATTGTTATAAACCGCAAAAGCATCCAATTTAAGATTGTTATTGGTATAAACTAAATGGGTGTTTCCAAAATTAGGTGCTGCATGCCTTACAGGAAGCTTAACAGTATCTTCTTCTTCCGTCCCACCAACCACACTGTATTGCGATGTTGCTTGTAAATTATCGGTTATGGCTAATTTCATGCCAACTTCAAAACCATAGATCCAAGCTTTTGCTGCGTTTTGTATGGCTTGTACGTTGCTTAATTCACCATCGTACATAATTTCAGTGTTGCCATTCAATGAGAAATCGCGACGCACCAAGGCATTGTCTAAATACGTATAATAGGTGCTCATATCTAAAACAAAGGTGTTGTTGAAGTCTAATTTCAAACCTAACTCACCACTATAAGCATATTCTGGTTTTAAGTTGTTGTTTGGCACCACCACCGAACCCGGTTCGGAATCGAATACTTTGCCAACATCATCAATATTTGGCGCTCTAAAGGCTGAGGACGCGTTTAACTTCCATTGCAAAATAGGATTGGGCGACCATCGGATGCCCGCAGTCCCTGTAAGTGCAGATGCTTCGGTTTTAGATGTGTTAAAAGGTAAGTTTAGATATATGTTGTTTTCTGAAAAATCAGCATTCGAAACTACATAGTTAAAACGCAACCCCGATTGAAATACAAATTTTAAATTGGGTTTGTATTTGATACTTGTATAAGCTGCTGCCGATTGCCAACTAGAGCCATCAGGATATCTGGAAACGGTTGGAATAGATATATTTGTGCTTATATTTTCTTCATCACCACCAGAAAACACTTTGTTGTAAACATACTCCACACCATAAAAAAGTTCGGTTTTAAGCGCTAGGCTTTTTTCAAAATCTAAGTTAAAAGAATAAGCATCAACAGCTTCAGCTCTCAAATTTCTAATATCCGACTGAAAATCTCTATCCTTTCTGCTTTCTTGAAAATTTTGATAGGCGATGGTGGCTTTTATTTTGTCATATAAATTGGAATTACTACTTAATTTGGTAACCTGCAAATTAGACATAAACCAGTTTTGTGGCCCATAATTCCATTCTGCCGAACGTAGCACGCCACTTTTATAGCGAACCAATCTATCGTACCTAGTATAATCGGATGTGGTGGTATAAAACAACCCCAAACTAAAGCTTAAATTATTTTTCGGTTCAAAAAGCACCCTTTGCAATAGGTTTAATTGTTGGTAGCCGGTAGCTTTTTGCACCAACGGATTATTGTTTTGGATTATAACATCGCCTTTGCTGGTTGCCAGAACAAATTCAGGACGAAAATATTCGTCAGGCCCGTGTTTTCCCATGCGTAAGTCGCCAAAATCGTTATAACTGATATTGGTTAAGAACGCCCATTTTTTGTAACCTAAATTAAAATCTAGATGTCCTGTTTTTTCATCGTTTGCCGTGGCGTATCTTAAAATCGTATTGGCTTTAAAAAACAACGAATCGGTTAACGATGTTTGCGGTTGCTGGGTATAAAAACTCATAACGCCACCAATGGCATCGCTTCCATAAATAACGGAGCCAGAACCTAATGTAACTTCGGTGTTTTGAATTGAAAACGGATCGATAGAAATAACGTTTTGAAGATTGCCACCTCTAAAAATAGCATTGTTCATTCTAACACCATCAACGGTAATAAGTAGGCGGTTGGTTGCAAAACCCCTAATCATGGGGCTACCGCCACCTAATTGGCTTTTCTGCACGTATACTTGCCCTGTGCTTTCTAATAAATCGGCACTGGTTTGCGGGTTTACAAATTGAATAGTTTCCGCATTAATATTTATTATTTTTTGTGGAATATCGCGCTTATTCTGTTCAAATTTTGAGGCAGAAATCACTATCTCGTCCAACCCTTCTGTATTAGATTCTAAATAAACCCTGTTTAATTTCCCTAATTGTTGTTTGGTTATTGCTTTTAGTATGTGCGATAAATGTTTGAAATAAATGGTTTCTGTACTTGAAAACGCCTCTAAGGAAGCTTCTCCCAAAAAATTGGTAACCACACTTTTCGATTTATCTACATTATAAATGGCAACTCCAAAAATGGGCTCTTTACTTAAACTATTAAGCACCTTAATGTTTTGGGCATTTACTTGTGCAAAAGCAAACAAAAAGAATGAAATGGTATAAAAAAATTTCATGGCTTAATTAAATACCTGATTAAATATTTGCAGTGATTTTGGTGGTTTAAAACTACCCAAATGTAATTCAAAATAAAGCAACATCATATTTAAAAACGATTGTCTTTGTTTTGAATTAATCTTTACTGTTGGTAATGCCTCAAATGTTGTGCCTAATAGTTGTTTTAACAATATTAAATTTTCTCCTGAAATGGTGTAATCGTCGTATTGTTTACTTTCAAACTTGCCTTCTCTTAGATTGAAATAGGAAGATTCGGTACTAGTTGTATCTGGGTAAAATCCCAAGTATTTTGATAAATTCAGAAGAAACAGAAGATGGAAATTTGAGTATTCGGATTGTTCATCCAACCACAATAAGGTGGTTTCTATATAGCTAAAAAGGGATTCATTTGGTTCTTCTTCTTTTAACGTACTTGACAATACTTCAGATAAAAACATTACAATAGCACTTTTTAAAACATGGGTATGTAAGCTGCTATAAACATGGTTCATTTTAGTATCACTAACACTTTGTAACGACCTATTTTCTTTATAATTTATGCTTAATTGTAATTGTGAAAGTGGTTGAAAATAAGCTGCTTTGGTGTTTGATTTTTTACTTTTTAAAACTCCGCGTAATAAGAAACTAACAACACCTAATTGCTCTGTGTAACATTTTACAATTAAATCGTTGTCTTTATATTTTAATTTGGAAAGTACAATAACGTTTGTATTAATAAGCATTATCTAACCACCATTATTTTTAAAACTTTAGTTTCGAAAGTATCTAAATCGGACAGCATAACCAAATACACGCCTGATGCCACTATATTGTTAACTAGATTTTTTCCATTCCAATAAGCTGTCCCTCCATCTATTTCAAGATTGTAACCATTATAACGTTGATTGGTTCTTGATTGAGCTTCGGCAACCAAATTACCTTCAATATCGGTTATTTTAATATTAACGTTTTCAGAAATGTCTTTAATTTTCACTTTTTGATCTACAATATTGAAATTAGGCCTCACCGGATTTGGATATGCGTAAGCATTTTTTAATGTTTCAAAAGTATTGGAGCCGCCCGATCGAAAAGATACCAAACCCTTAGTTGTAGCTACATAAACAATGCCGTTATTACTATCCAAAGAAATATCGTTAATGATATTTGAAGGCAAAGGTGAATTGTCTTTTGTAAAATGGTAAATGGTTTTTTGCCCATCAGAAGACAAATAAAACACTCCTGAATCGCCAGTTCCAATCCACTTATTGTTGGACCCATCTACTTCAATATCAGTAATAAATTGTTGAAAAAGTAATTCTTTGGCGATGCCATCTTCTAAAATAACAATCTCATCTACTTTAATATCTTCTTCAAAAAAATTAGATGTATTATATAAAACACGTAACCCTCTAAAAGTACCAATCCACAGTTGGTTTCTTTTGTCTAAAGCTAATGCTGTAGCATATTCTGTAGGCATATTTTTCTCTTCCGTTTTTACATTCTTTATTAAAACACTGTTACCGTTTTCTTTAAATCCTATAAAACCATGATCATAACTCGCTATCCACTTTGTTCCGTCTGAACCTATAACCAAATCGCCATACCCAAGGTTTCTACTTTGAATGATACTACTGAAACTATACGATTTCCATTGATTGCTTGAAGGATTATATGATTTTAACGGGCTATCATTCAAACTAGTAACCGTCCATAAAAGGCCATTGGCATCAAAAGCAGTTGGTCCCACACGAATATCAATATAATTTGGATCATTAGGCAGTATTAAAGACTCTAATCCACTATTGGTTTCATTATATAAAATAGTTGGAATTTCATCATTAACTTCCAATAACCCACTAAAAAAGGAACTAATAAATACTTGATTATTGTTAGACGGATTTATAGAAATCGTGTTTAAACTTTTTGCATCAAAAACATTGTCATAAGGTGTATTAATCCATTCATTATTTTTTAAATGACTAAATCCAAGGCTATTTAACGGGTAAGGATTAAAAAACAAATCATATTCACCAAATGTAACCCACAATCCATTGGGCTCTGCTTTTACAGAAAAAGGTGAATTTAGTAGTGGTCCATCAGGATGGATTTCTTCAAAACCTGTTGGAGCAGTAATGGGAGTTTTTAAAACTCCAAAATCAATTGTTCCTATATAAATAAAATCAGTACCTATTGTTGCAGAAGTATATTGTGTTGGAAATTCAGTGCTTACCGCAACTTGCGATATAATATTAAAATCTGCATCGTAAACGAATACATTATTGGCAGTTGAAACAACCAAATTACCTGAAACATTATTAACATTTAAAGGTAAGGTGTTGTATTGAAACAGTGGGCTCAACACATCATTTACTACATTAAATATTTGCCTATTTGTGTTTACCGTATAAAGCTTATCATTAACCGTTTCAATAGCCATAAAATCTCCAGTGGTAATGGTTTGCCAATTTTGGTAGTCTACTAAGTTAGGGCTTGTAACCAGCGCTTTTCTTATACCATTTCCGCCGTAACAAGCAGCATAAATATAGTCTCCAAAAACGGTAGTTTGGTTTACTTGTAGTTGGCTACCACCATTGCCTATAAAATATGTATCGCCAAACTCAAGTCTTTCTAAATTAAAAACCGAAATACCATAATTTGTAGATACATACACCAAATTTTGATAAGCATTAAAATGGTTTATTCTTTTTTGAACTGCTGGAATGGTTGATTTTTCAATAATATCTACAACTGTTAAAATTTTATCATCGTTATCAAAAGCAATTTCAATAAGTCCACTTTCATAACCAATAACCAATAATTCATAAACATCACTGTAATAAATAGTTGAAATGGTTTCACCCGATAATCCATTAACTGTATTAAGTTCTTTTATTTCATTTGTTTGAACATCATAACTAAAAATAGCATTTTCGGCTGCAGCATAAATTTTATTATTGCCTTGGGAAACTTGCTTGATGTTGAAATATGAAAAATGTCCTTTCCAAAGTGTCGAAAAATCTTGAGCAAATGGAAATAGCGGAACTAAATAAATTATAAATACAATGAGTCTTTTAAACATTCGTGGGATTTCAATAATCAAATATATTTATAACTAACGAATTTTGCTTTAAAATAATATATAATAAAGCAAAAAAGCTTCCAATTTATATACTTGGAAGCTTTTAGATTTAATTTACTTTAGTTTCTATACAATGCCTTGTGCCAACATAGCATCGGCCACTTTTACAAAGCCTGCAATATTTGCACCTTTTACATAATCGATATATCCGTCTTCTTGTGCCCCATATTTGGTACAAGAATCGTGAATGTTAGACATGATATCTTTCAATTTTAAATCTACCTCTTCCCTTGTCCAATTAAAGCGTAAAGAATTTTGAGTCATTTCTAAGCCAGAAGTAGCTACACCACCTGCATTTGAGGCTTTTCCTGGCGCATATAAAATACGGGCTTTATGAAACTCTCGAACCGCTTTAATAGTGGATGGCATATTAGCGCCTTCGCTAACGCAAATACAACCATTTTTCAAAAGCATTTTTGCATCATCATCATTTAATTCGTTTTGAGTTGCACACGGTAAAGCTATTTCACATTTTACCTCCCAAGGCGTTTTGCCTTTAATAAATTTGGCTTTAGGATACGTTTCTAAATAATCGCTTATTCTGGCACGTTTTACATTTTTAAGTTCCATAATAAGTGCTAATTTTTTAGCATCAATTCCTTCAGAATCATGGATATACCCCGATGAATCGGACATAGTTAATACCTTAGCTCCTAACTGTATACATTTTTCAGTAGCATATTGCGCCACATTACCAGAACCTGAAACAACTACATGTTTCCCTTTTAAATCTTGCCCTTTAGTTTCTAACATTTTTTGAGCAAAATAAACAGTCCCGTAGCCTGTGGCTTCTGGTCTAATTAACGAGCCTCCCCAAGACAATCCTTTGCCTGTTAATACACCCGTAAATTCGTTCTTTAGTTTTTTATACATCCCAAAAAGAAATCCTACTTCTCTAGCGCCTACACCTATATCGCCAGCAGGCACATCGGTATTCGGACCAATATGTCTAAACAACTCACTCATAAATACATGGCAAAAACGCATAATTTCGCCATCACTTTTTCCTTTAGGATCAAAATCACTACCTCCTTTACCACCACCCATTGGCAATGTTGTTAAACTGTTTTTAAATACTTGTTCAAAAGCTAAAAACTTTAAAATACTCATATTTACGGTTGGATGAAAACGTAAACCGCCTTTATAAGGACCAATAGCTGAATTCATTTGAATTCTATAACCTCTATTTACCTGTATTTCGCCAGCATCATCAACCCAACAAACACGAAATGTAATCACGCGTTCTGGCTCTACCATTCTTAACAAAATGTTTTTACCATAATAAATATCGTGTTCAATGATGTAGGGAATTACAGTTTCTGCAACTTCCTCTACTGCCTGTAAAAACTCTGGTTCGTTACCATTTCGTTCTTTTACTAGGTCTAAAAAAGCTTTAACATTACTTTTCATTAGTTTAATTTTATTGTTTTAAAATTGAGATATTATATCCAAATAATTATGGATATAACATCTATTAATAGTTGTTATTTTGTTAAACATTTTAGTTTCAATTAGTAAGATTGTTCTTAAATACGATTAAATTAGACATCTCAAAAAGCATCAAATTTATTGAAAAAACAATTTAACGATGCAAATATACGTTATCTTTAAAAATATTGATGTTTTTTTTTGAAATTCGCAATATATAGTTTTGGCAATTAAGGTGTCAAATTTTAATTATTTGTTTCTATACTCAGTTTTTATATATTTGTTGTTATTAATGCCTCAAAAAACGGAATCTTATTATGCTTAACTGTAAACGTTTAGCTTTTTTTTTATGTTTGTTTTCTTTCTATCAAACGGCATTCTCTCAACTAGGATTTTCCCATGAAATTGGCGTTATTGCAGGACCTGTAGAATTTAGATCAGATTTTGGTAGCCGTAATGAAGAAGCTACAAATTTAGGAAACTCAGGTATTGGCATTGGTATTGTTCATTATATAAGTTTTGCCTATAGTGCAGATTGTAATTGCTATACAACGGATACCTATTTTAATGATCACTTTAAGTTGCGAAGTGAAATTTCTTGGAATAAAACAAAACTTAACCACCATGGATTTTGGGTGCAGCCCGATAAGGTTAGTGATAATGCCGATAGACTTAGAGCGCATAGTGGAGTAGCCGAAAACTTTGATATTGGCATGCAACTGGAATACTTTCCATTTAGCATTCGTTCCTTTCAGGCTTTTGCTTATAGAGTTGCTCCTTTCGTAAGCTTGGGTGTGCACTACACATCTTATAACCCTAAAGCAAAAACCACCTACGCAAATCCCAACCCAGATGCTTATGGCGATGTGTTCGATCCTTCAAATATATATTCACATTGGTTCGATAATTACACCCCTGGCGTAGATCCGTACCCTATAAATGTTGATGGTGGAAGCACTTGGTCTGTTGTAAGCAGCGTTGGGGTCCGCTATAAACTTGGGGTGCTATCAGACTTAATGCTTGACTTAAGGTGGCAATACTATTTTAGTGATTGGATAGATGGTTTGGACCATAACTGGAGAGATTATGACAGAAGGGACGACTGGCTAGTTTGGTTAAATGTAGGTTACATCTATTATTTAGATTAAAAAACCTTTCTTTTTCATCGGTGTATTCAAATGCAATAATTACCTTTAATGAAGGTTAATAATTTACACATGTATTACAAAAAACTCCTACTACTTATTTGTTTTTCTTCTTTTATTTTTTCATGTAATGAAGAGTTAAAAACAACATTTTCAATTAGTAATATTACCACTGAAAACAACAAATTAGTTGAAGCAAACATACCTAAAGCCTTTGGAAATGATTTGGTAATAACTGAAATAAATTCTGAAATAAGCAAAACAGTAATAGCCGCTTTACAAATTGGAGACCCAGACACCATTACTTCAAAATCTATTGAAGAAAGCATCACTTTATTTAATGAAGAATTCAATAAGTTTAATACCGATTTTCCTGATGTTACACAACCTTGGGAAGCTCAAATTGATGGGGAAGTCATGTTCCGATCGCCCGAAATTATAAGTATTGCTATTACTTCCTACACAAATACTGGAGGTGCTCATGGTAATACTAACATTTCATTTTTAAATTTTGATGCAGTAACTGGGAAGCGTATTCAAAATAGCAATTTAATTACAAATAAAGATGCTTTTAAAAATGTGGCTAAATCTTATTTTAAAGATGCTCTTACTGAAGATGATGTAATTTTTGAACCTGATACTTTTCAGTTACCTGCCAATATAGGTTTTACCATAGAAGGCGTTATTTTACTATACAACACCTATGAAATTGCACCTTATTCAACAGGAATTATAGACTTTACAATTCCCATTGAAAAAGTGAACGATTATTTAGCTTTTTAAAGTTCGTAGTAATGCCATAACGTAACCTAAATGCATGCCTTCATGGAACATAATAAACTGGAAGGCTTCATCAATGTTTGTTAATGTATTTCCGGTTGTAGAAACAGTGTATTCCTGGTAGCTTTTAAATAAGCTATTGCTGTAATCTTCTTTTGCTTTTTCTATCGTTGAAAAAAGCAAATCCTTTATTTCGTTTACTCCTTCTTGTGTTACATCACCTTCTGGCTTGGTATCTTTTCTGTATTTTCCAACCAATTCGTCGCTTATAGCTAATGGCAAACCCGATAGTTTATAGGCTAATAGTTGTTGCGTAACTACTACATGCCCAATATTCCAAATAATATTATTATTAAACCCTTTTGGTATTTTATTTAAATGCTCTAATGACGTGTTTTCAATAATTCTGTTAAAGGTTTTTCTGGTATTTGGTAAAACTTCTAATGTAAAATGCATGGTAATTTTTTTATAAAAATATCTTTATTTAATTTGGCTATAAATATATGATAATTATGAAATGAGCCATGACAAATATGATATTAAGCAAAAATATTTAATGGCGAATTGCATATTGACCAGTAAAAAACCTCCGTTAAAAACGGAGGCTTTGATTTTCAGATTAGCCCCAAAGGGGCATTAGGCTCATTCATGATG
>NZ_JBIFXS010000023.1:0-25810 GCF_043558645.1 Mariniflexile sp. HNIBRBA6329
TACCCAACCTGTTTATGAACGTTTGCCTCTACGACTACTGCCGTTTTTAGCGGCTGCAAACATACTATCCTTTTCCGATTCCGCAATGGATTTTTTATACTTTTTTTGCTTTTTTTGTGCCTTTTTTTTCTTCTGGGTGGTTCTCAATAAGTTACGTATTGAGTTTTTTGCATCCGTGGGGGGCTTGGGGCTTTTGCGGTAGGCTTTGTGAAGTGCGCTTTGGGTGGATTGGGCACGAAAATTGGATGGGGACCGTTCGTTTTGGGGCGCGTAACGTGATTGGGGCCTCAGTTTTCCCAAATACTATATGTTCTTGTTCTGTTTTAACCTATATATATGTACAACATATTGTTTCTACTATAATACAGTGCTCCTGGCGAAAATGGCATGTCCCCCATTATATATAGTGCACTTTGCCAAGGCGCGCGTTAGGGATAGCAGCGGAAAGCCCACAGCGAGGCAACGAGCGAGGACTTGAAGCGCATAGCCCGACCCCGATCTTATCGGGGCAACGCCCAGCGAAAAAACTATAAAAAGAAATTCCAAACGAGACCAAAACGGATTATAAAATCGCGATAAGGATTGTTTGGTGCTGAATAATAATTATAACCTGTGAATGATGAGTTGAAATGTTCAGCCTTAAAATAGATTCTTGTTTGACGGATTTTTGCGTTTATAAAGAAATCTAACATAGGAAAGCCTCCGTATTTTTGGTTTGTTTGCACGTAAAATTCTGCTAATAACGGATTGTAGGCGTTCATGTAATACTCGGTAAAGTAATTTAGGGTAACACCTGTTTGTAGGTACATGGCTTTTTTGAATAGATGGCTGGAGAAATACAAGGTGTTTCGCGTGGTGAGTTGTGGCACGTTCAGAACGTTGTTATTGTCTTCCTTATTTTGGTACATGATGGTATTGTTTAGAGCAAACTTACCTAGTTTTAGTTCGTTTTCGAACTTTGCTCTTAAATAGGTGATGGTTGTGTTGTTTTGGAATGGCCTTACTTGTTGGCTTGTTTCGTCCATTTTGAAATAAACGTAGTCGTTTATTGTATTAAGGTCTAGCGTGATGTTGGCTAAACTTTTATATTTTAATTGAAATGCCAGTTGCTGCGTTTTGATATTATTGAAGTTGTTTTGCCAATTATAGTTTACATAATCGCTTTGATATAATAAGGCATTGTAATTTGGTGCTTTTGAACTGTGGTTTAAAGATGCTGATGCTGCAATATCTTCATTTAATTTGAACGTTGCTGTTCCTTTTAAGAAGTTACCAGCGAAATCTCCGGATACGTTGACGCCTAATTCGCCATTTAATTGAAAACCTCTGTATTGTTTATTGTACTTTCCTCCTGCCGAGAATACATTTCCTTTTAATCGGTTGGTAATTGTGTTTCCATTTAAAACGACTACCTTATCGTAACCATAATTATAATTGTTGTTGCTTATATTGAACTGTAAGTCTCCTAGTATATTGTTACTGTAGTTTAATTGCAATTGATTATAAAAATGCTCGAGTGTTGAACGGTCTTTTAGTGTTGTAGTTTTAAAAGCATCACCAAAAAAATTGTTTGCCGCAGTTTGGTTGAACTGATAATATTTATCTTCAAAATTCATTATGTGTCCTAAACTTAGTTTGTTTTTAGACAGTGAATCTCTTTTCCTTAATATATGGTAAGTATGGTTTAAATAATAACGCTTGGCTTTTAATAGGTTTTCGGCATTTTGAAAATTAACTTCTAGTATGGAACGGTCTAGAAATTCAGGATCGCCAGTTTCAAAATACACTACATTGTCGTCCTGCAAACCTCCGTTTTCTTGGTTTAGCAAATCTTGGGTCACAATGTGTCCTTTTGCATTATATCGGTTATTCTTAGACTGATAATTTGATGTAAACCTAAAATTACCACTACTTGACAATATGTTTTGGTATTTGCCCAATGAACGCAATCCTTTATAGGCTATTGAAAAATTAAACTGGGGCGATGTGTTTACTGTAAAAAAAGCATCGGTTTGCTGCCCTTGCTCGAATGCGGTTTTAAAATAGAGCTCGGTTAAAGGTGTTGGCACACGGTAATAATTAATATCTTCAACTTCCATGTAAAAGAAATGCTTTGCTTGCGCACCGAAACTTGGCATTAAACTGATATTTTGAAAATTATATGTAAGGCTATTATAGGTTTGTCCCAAATTTGAAAAAGGCATCAACCCGAAATTATCTTTTCTTAAGTAATTAAATTTATATTCTTTTTTTATTGATAATGTGGTATCTACATGCGTTGTATCGTTAACATGAGAAATGATTAGATAATCTTTAATTTTTGGAAGTTTCTCTTTTGCTAATGAATCGTTGGGTGTAAGACCTAGCTCACGCCCCAATCGACTTGGTTTTTTTGGTTTATTTTGTGCGAAAAGTTGGCTGCATTGTAGTATTAAAAAAAGCACTAAAAACAGATTAACTAAATGCTTATTTTTATTTACCCTTTTTTTATTAGATATCCTTACCATATGCAAAACTTGAGTAGATAACGTTATTTTCGTTACCCTCCTACTAAAATTGATTTTTCCCGAAGCAAAAGTAATTATTTGAACGTTAAATGAGCGTAAATATTTTAAATAAACAAAGCCAGCAATAATTGCTGGCTTTGTTTATTTAAAATAACGAAATTTTTTATTGATAAAATAACCCATAAGTTCTTAAAGAAGGATTATCTACACTTGTAAATGTACCGGCCTCGTTTGAATAATTAAACAGATCTGAACTAAAAGATCCCTCGTCTGAATACACCAATCCTTTGGAACTTAAGAAAAAGTTTAATAATGGAGCTGCACTAGCGGCAAAGAAATTACCATTACCTGTTGCAAAACCTGTAGAGGTTACAAACACTAAATTATCTTTATTCTCTATTTTGATATAATATGATCCAGATGTTGCTAAGCCATCACTTAGTCGTTGCACTAACAGTACAATCCTGGAATTTGGATCGGTGGTTGATGTGGCGTTATAATTTGTGCGCAATTGTACCCCTGTATAGGTAAAACCTTGAGTTCTTAAATTTGCATCTACCTGCTGAATCATAGCATCCCAAGCACAACTGGTTAAAGGATTAGTACCAAATCTAAATTCATTAGCAAAAATGGCCAATCTATTTGGAGCGTTTAATTCAGCCAAATCATTAGTCAATCTTAGCGGCAAATCGTCATTAATTAGCCTTAAATTATCTGCTGCATTAATATACTCACCTGACGAATCATCAAAAGTAAAACTTGATATTGTTACATTATTTATGGTAACAGGGTTTAACAAATTAAAACCTGTTGGAGTAACCACTGCAGGAACATTCAAATTTAATTTTACATTATTCTCAAAATAGTTTAGTGTAATTAACCTTGTATCTGAATTGAATGAAAATGCTGCAAGAGCTTCATTATTGAACAAAATGTTTCGGAAAACCGAATCAGAACACTCACCTGCAATTTTGTTTGCCGATGCATAAACGGGGGCGAAATCGAAATCTGCTGGTGTTGCTTTACGCAAAGTTAAGATGGTAATGTCATCACCAAAATCAAGTTTGCTTTCCAACACAACCTCATCGGCAGTTGCAGATAAAATGTTGAATACAAATTCTCCTCCATTATTATTATTGTTTAATGAGAAAATACTGGAGAATACCGAAAAAGACTCTAACACCAATTCAATTTTAAGTGTTTTATCAATTCTATATGTAATCTTATTATCTTGATTACCAAACTCATAATCAGATTTTATATCTACATCTCCATTAGCATCAAACTTCATTAACACTGTATAAGCACCAAAAGTTTCATTAGGAGAATAGTAACCTATCCAACCATCTGTAGGTGCTTTTAAAATATCTAGATATTCTGCTTTTAAAGCTTCTGTTCTTTCGTTTATTGATTGTTCAAAAAGTGGTTCTACATCATTATCTGTACAACTAACTGCCAAAACCAAAACAGCAAGTACAATGATGCTTTTAATTAATTTATATACTTTTTCCATTTTTATATTTTTTTATAAGCTTTAAATAAAATTAATCTGGAATAACACCAGTTGCAACTAAATTATTCAATCTTGACTGTAAAGTATCTCTCACTACCTCTAGATCAATATTAAAGTTGTTTTTGTAAAATTCAAGAACTAAATCTACTTTTTGTTTGATTAATTTCCTTCCCTCATTAAGTTCTCTACAATTAACAATAGCATTAGCATCGGTAAGTGTTGAACAATCTTGTTGGTTTATAAAATCGGCTTCAAAAGTAGCTTGATCTACTACTAAAAAATGCGAGATTATTTCACAAAAATCCTCATACTCATTTAGGGTTCCGTAGTTTCGAACCATTCCTAATTTAATGGCATCATCCCTAGTTACACCATTACTCCAGTTATTTCCAAGATATGTGTCTGAAATAGTATTGAAACCAACTGGAATTCCATAATTTTGATGTACAATGTGCGAAAATTCATGATGCACGGTAGCTAAAACACCTCCTCCTGGGTTAGCTAACCAATTTCTATTTTGAAAATCTAAACTATTCAAATTTAATAAGGTAACTCTAGCACCTCCTTCTGCATATCCTAAAAGTATAGTACCGTCATCGTTATAAATATAGGATCCTATATACACTAATTCAGCTGGGAATAGTTCTTTTATGAAATTTTCAGCAGTACCACTTGAAGTTGTGTAAGGACCTACCCATAAATAATCTACAAGCTTACTTGTTGGTATTACAAAGTCTGACTCTACGGGTGTGGCTCTTTGTGTTGGATCTATAAAATTATCATTCCATCTCCATCTTGTAGCCGTGTTGTACCTTTCAAATAAACTTTTTCCACCATTAGCATATAAATAAATATCATTTGGATGTGAAATAACTGGATCGGAGGGCGGATCGTACTGCCCATTACTATCATTGGTGGTACATTGTGTGAATTGAACCAAAATGATTGTTAATATAATATATTTAATTGTTTTTTTCATCTCTTTAATTATTGACTTGTTAAAGTAAATTTATATGATTCCTCAATTAATAACCTGGATTTTCTTCAATTCCATTAGCTATAGCTTTAGCAGGAATTTGTTCTGCTTTTCTAGCATCAGCAGCCTCCAATGTTACATCTTTGGATACATTTCCATTAGAATCGGTTAGTATAATATGGTATACTTCCAAACCTAATCGTTTAATATCAAACCATCTTAAACCTTCTCTTAAAAACTCTTTTCTTCTTTCCCCTATAACAAATTCAAGCATAGCTTCTTGTTCTGTTCCACCATAGTATGCTACTATTGCAGATAGTTGCAGTTGGCCTCCGTTATTGTATCTTTGAGGCGCCATTACATTATAGTCGTTAAGTGCATCGGTTAACCTATTTAACCTTACATAAGATTCCATTCTATTTAAAACAACTTCTTCACTGCGTAGTTCTGGCATGATAAAATATGGAAAACCAGTGGTTGATGTTGTATATTCAAATAGTTCGGTGTATTTAGGTTGTGCCCTCGCAGATGATGAGCTGAAACCGTAACGCAAATCACGCTGATCGGTAGTGGCTCCTTGCGGTCTGTTTTGAACAAAAATATTAACAAAAGTATTTGTGTTTGCTTGATACCCTCTTGTATATCTATTTACCATGACACTTTGCTTTCTAACCACCATTAAATTTGTTGGGTCTGTAACATCCGTAAATCGATTGGCTATTGCAACTGATCCTGAACCTGCAAATACGGCATCCATATCTCTTATGTAGGCAGTACTAACAACTCCGTTTCCAAGAATTTTATTAGAATACTCAATACACTTTTCGTAATCTCCTTTGAACAAAAAATAACGGGATGCAAAGGCGTAAGCTGCATTTTTATTAAAATGATACTTACCTGTGCCTACATAATACTTATCTGAAATTAAAGGCAAACCATCCAATAAATCCTTTTCAATAAGATTATATGTTTCTTCTAAAGTTCCACGATCATAAGATACTTGTAATTTTGTTTCAGGTTTTGTAATATAAGGTAATCCCAATGCGCCTTTGTTTCCTTCGCTGTAATGTTGACAAAACACATTTGCCAGCATAAAATGGTTATAAGCTCTGGTTATTAATGCTTCACCCGTTAAAGCATTTCTAAAATCTGCATCACCTCCTTCAATTTCTTCAAGTGCAGCTAATGCTTGGTTTGCGTGTGCTATTGCTTGATAATTATTATCCCATAAATAAGTTGGCGTATCTTGATCTTCTTCAGATACTACGGGTCTGTAACTATAAAGTTCTGTAGACCAATCAAATTGGGTATTTTCTTTTATATAGGTAGCGTTGTCCGATTTCCACTCTACAAAACTGTAAATGGCCTCGGAATATGCAGATACCAAAATTTCTGAAACGTCATCTAATGTTTTTATAGTTTGTCTGTTATCTGGAACTTCATCTAAATAGGAATCACATGACACTAATGACCCGATTATTATTAATGTAAGTATAAATCTTTTTTTCATAGCATTAAAAATTTAAATTAAGGGTAAAAGTATATGTACTTGTTAAAGGCAAGGAAACCCCACCTGATTGAAAAAACTCTGGATCTACACCGTTTAATTTATCATCTGAATATATAAGCCATAAATTATGAGCTGACAAACTGATAGAACCAGATTTCATTTTAGTTTTATCAATGATACTTTTAGGTAAATTATAGCTTAATCTGATGTTTTTAAGCCTAACAAAATCGCCATCGGCAACTCTAATATCACTCTTGTTATATAAGTCGTACGGATTTAACCCTTGACTTCTTAGTGCTTGAGTTGCTGTTTCGGTAAGTATTGAAGGAATGCTTGTTATGTTTTCATCTCCAGGCAATGACCATCTGTTTATTAAATCGCCAGATAATGAACTGAAATCATCATACAATCTAGCAGATCCATCACTTAAACGCACATCGTATACATCATCTAAACGAATTTTGTTTCCTCCCCTATAGGCAAATCCAACATTTAGACTTAAATTTTTATAAGAAAATGTGTTATTAAAACCTCCAAAGAATACTGGTTCTGTTGGTCCATCATATTTAACGTGTTTCAATACATCTTCTCTTTCTTGTAAATTGAGTGTTTGAATGATTTCACCATCTTCGTCATAAAAAGTGGGTATCCCGTTAGAATCTAGACCTGCAAAAGGAATTGAAAACAATGCTCCTGCTGGATAACCCACAAAGTTACCGCCATTTCTACTTATAGCATCTCCTATACGGTCTCTTGCATCCCATTCTGTTATTTCGCTTTTAGAATGGCTAAAATTAAAATTAGACGTCCAATTAAAATTACTAGTTTCAATGTTGGTTGTTCTAAGGCTTACCTCAAAACCATCACGATCTAACTTTCCAATATTACCAAGTTTAATGCCTTCACCACCAACACCATTGGTTTCAACGAACCCAATTAGGTCTTCAGACTTTCTTTGGTAATACTCTACTTCTATTCCTAAACGATTGTTGAAAAATGCTGTTTCCAAACCTATATTCCATTCGTATAGTTTTTCAAAAGTTAACTCGGAATTTTCCAATTGATCTATAAGTAATGCAATTTCTCTTTCGGTAGCTTGGGGTCTTAAAGGCTCCACTCCAAAAACAATTAATCCTGCACTAGCATTATAAGGGTTAGACCCTGAAAGCCCATAGGTGGATTTTAGTTTTAATAAATTCACCCAACTTGCATTATTCATAAATGACTCTCGATGAATATTCCATGCTCCACTTAAATTCCATGTAGGCAAATATCGGGCTGCTCTGGAATTACCTGTTCTATTATCACCAAAATAGGTATAAGTTCCATTTATTATGTATCTACTATCATAAGAATAAGCCGCTGTAGAAAACATACCCCATGCTCTATTTTTGGTTTCTTCAACCCTGAAATAATCTTCTCCTCTACTATCCAAAAATCTAATAAAATTAGGATCACTTAAAATTAAACCTCCTTTATCAAATAAATACCCCCAACCATCATTGAATTCTTCTGTTCTATTACTGGATCTAATTTCTTGACCTAATAATAAATCTACTTGATGTATATCAGCAAAATTACGCGAATAATTAAGAGAGTTTCGCATGAATAGGTTATCCAGTGAATTATCTGTTGTTTTTCTGAAACCTCCATTTGGCAAAACAGAATATGGCTCTAGCTCTGGAGCATCTGGGTCATCAAATAAAAATATGTTACTGTTTCTTACCAATGGGCTATCCGCTCTGTAAGCTGCTGCATTATTGGAATTTTCATGAATTGTTTGTACTGCCGAGCTTCTGTATCTACGTGCTTGCAGTACGGTATTGAATGTTAGATCTTTGTTTATTTTCCATTCCAAATTGGTTTGAAGCGACAAATCAATCAAATCTAAATCAACATAATTATTATCTACCTCGTGCAGTATGTTAAATGGCGCCCAGTTTCTTCTAAAGTACTGAAGATTGCCATTCTCATCATAAGGCGTCATACTTCTACTTGAATACAAAGCAAAATTGAATGGATTGATATCAAAATTTCTTTCGTAAACACCAGAAAGTGCATCAAACTCCCTGTCTTGAGATGCAGCTATTCTTTGATCTCTAACATTTGCTGTTAATTTGAAACCTAATACAAAGTCATCTGACAAATTAAAATCAGCGTTTAAATTAGTTGTATAATTTTTAACATTGTCAGCAATTGATTGTCCTTCATCTTTTAAAGAACTTACTGAAGCTCTGTACCTAGCTTTATCTGTACCCGAACTAATGCTGAATGTGTTTGTATAAACAAAAGAGTCCTTAAACAGAACATCAAACCAATCTGT
This sequence comes from Mariniflexile sp. HNIBRBA6329, assembly GCF_043558645.1. Taxonomy (NCBI): domain Bacteria; kingdom Pseudomonadati; phylum Bacteroidota; class Flavobacteriia; order Flavobacteriales; family Flavobacteriaceae; genus Mariniflexile; species Mariniflexile sp. HNIBRBA6329. The sequence goes on from NZ_JBIFXS010000023.1 coordinate 8,830, forward strand.
ATTTGCATTAGAATAACGCTGTAAATAATTATAATTTGGAGATCCACCGGGTCCCCAAGCCAACTCATTATTTGTGATCTTATAAAACATATCAGAAAAAACACCATGATTTCTTGCTGTATTTGAATTAGCTATATCTATCCAACCTTTTTCATACAATTCTTGATAAACACTCATTTCATCTCCTGAACTTAGGATATTAAATTGACTGTAACTAGGTTTATTTCTAGTAGTTAAACTTGTAGTGAAATTGATGGAAGGCTTACCTGTTTTTCCTCTTTTTGTAGTAATAACAATTACACCATTTAATGCTCTAGCACCATATTGTGCGGTGGCCGATGCGTCTTTTAAAACTGTAAAAGTTTCTATATCATCAGGACCAATACCTGCGGTTGAAGAACTAAGTATGGTCTCAAGATTACCCGTAGTAATGTCTTGATTAGATAATTCAACTGCATCCTCTAAAACAACGCCATCAATCACCCATAGGGGTTTATTTGCACCGTTAATAGATGCATTACCTCTAATTCTTACTACAGGTGCCGTACCAAAAGTTCCCGATACGTTTTCAATCTCAACTCCTGCTACTTGACCTTGCAAGCCTCTACTAATATCAGCAACACCTTCCAATTTAATGTCACTTGCTTTAAGTGTAGATGCAGAACCTGTAAAGAGTTTTCGGTCAATCTTTTGATAACCAGTTACCACTACGGTATCTAAACTTTCTAAATCTTCAGTTAAAACAACATTGATGGTGGTGTTGGAACCCACTTGTATCAATTGGGTTTTCATACCAATAAAACTAATTTTCAATACACTGTTTGGAGTAGCAGTTATTGAATAGTTTCCATCAAAGTCGGACACAACACCTTTACTTGTTCCGTCAACAATAATGGTTGCACTTGCAAGAGGCAACCCATCGGCATCCGTTATTTTTCCTGTGATTGTTTTGTCTTGGGCATAAGACAACTGTATTGAAAATGCCATGAAAAGCATTAACAAACCCGTCAACTTTAATTTCATACAATAATTATTTGAGTTAGTCAAAAACGAATATCTTAATATTATCTTAAAGAAACAAATTAAAAGATCAAATAAATGTATTAAAATTCACTTTTCATCCGTTTTGTTTAAAGAATATTCAGCGCTTAACCAAATTTCATGAAAAAGATTAAACAGAATCGAATAAAACATGATTATTTGTCATCCATAAAATAGGTTTTTAGAAACAACTAATCTATTAAATAAAAACTATAAATTTGTCAATATTTAAAAAATATGCTATTAAAAAACCATTCAAATTTTCATTTAGAATGTGGTACAGACGAGGCTGGACGTGGATGTTTAGCAGGTCCCGTTACTGCCGCGGCTGTAATACTTTCTCCAAATTTTAAAAATTCGATTTTAAACGATTCCAAACAACTTAGTGAACACAAAAGAGATTTACTAAGACCTATTATAGAACTGGACGCATTAACTTTTGGTATTTCGCATGTATTTCAAGAGGAAATTGACCAAATAAACATATTGAACGCCTCTATTCTGGCCATGCACAAATCTATTAACCAATTAACACCAAAACCAGAATTCATTATAGTTGATGGCAACAGATTTAAACCTTGTGGCAACATTCCCTTTGAAACCATTATAAAGGGTGATGGTAAATATTTAAGTATTGCCGCGGCTTCGGTATTGGCAAAAACGTATAGGGACGCATATATGAATACCATTCATGAAGAATTCCCCATGTACAACTGGAAACAAAACAAGGGCTACCCTACTAAAGAGCACCGAGAAGCCATACGCAAATATGGAATTACCAAGTACCACAGAAAATCGTTTCGGTTATTGCCCGAACAATTGAAATTTGATATTTGATAAGTTTTAGATGTTAGGTGTTGGGTCATGTAAAAAAGAATAACAGATTACATTCTTTTTATACACTATAAATTGAAAAATATGTAGGTTTGTATAAATTAATTCGTTTTATGAGATTCTTAGCTTTTACCCTCTTATTGTTTTTTGTTTTTAGCTGTACAAACGATAGAAAAAATCGTACCAATCTTATCGATTTTGTTCCACAAGACGCATCTATTATTATAAAAACATCTAATCTTGAAGATTTAAAAAGCAGTATTAACAATAGTGATTTTCTAAATAAATTCTCAAAAACATCTGCTTATAAAAATTTAGAGGCTAAACTTGAAAACTTAAAGCTTTTAAAGCCAAATGGCGAATTGCTAATTTGCTTTTCAAATGATGATAGCGATAGCTTACAATATTCAATTATCACCAAATTTACCCCGCAATTATTCAAAAGAGATTCCATTAAAAATTATATGGAAGAAACACTAGAATACGAAAACCAAACGCTAACAAAATCAACCTTCAACAACAACACGTTTTACAGCACCGTAATAGATAGTACGTTTTTTGCGGCATCTTCTAAAAACATTATTAATACTGCGCTTTCAAACCCGAATATGAATGAGGAATTGGTGAAAATTTACAATTCTACCAGTAACGACAAAACATTTTCAATTATAATAAACACCAACTCGCCTTTTATAAAATCGTTTTTTATTGAAGAAGCGTTAAACTTAAAAGCAGTTACCAGCTATATAGCCATTGATGTTGATGTAAACCAAGACTACCTTTATATTAACGGTATTACGAAAGCTATCGATTCTACAAAAATCTTGAACAACGTTTTTAAAGGCACCATTCCGCAAGAAAACCAAATTCAAAATATCGCACCTTTTGATAGCGATGCCTTTATGAGTTTCACTTTCAAGAATTTCAAAACTATTGAAGGCAATTTAAAAACCTTTAATAAGCAGGATTCTATTGCGAGTAGTTCTCCACTTTTTGATAATATTATAGAAGTGGGCACTATTTATCAAAATGAAAATCGTGCGATTGCTTTAAATTCTATAGATTTTATTGCCACAGAAGATGCTTTGATTGGCGAGCAAACCATTGTTGCAAATTATAGAGGCATTGAAATTTACAGTTTCAGTCAACCTAGTTTATTTAGCTATACCTTTTCGCCTTTAATTAAAAACATCAAAGCCAATAAATATTGCATTTTAGATAACTTTTTTGTGTTTTCAGATAATTTAGAATTGCTGCAAAGTATCATTGCAAGCTATCAAAACAAAACCACCTTTAGCGAATCTGAAACTTTCAAGAAAGTTAAAGAACAATTAAGCAATGCGTCTTCACTTTTACTTGTAACCAATAGCCAATCTTTAAAATCGATATTAAGTAAGAATTTTAAAGATGCATTAGACGATTCTTTCAGCAATTATAGCACATCGGCATTACAATTTATATACGATACCAATTTTGCGCATTTAAATGCTATTATAAAGAAGAGTAAAGCAACGGTAATACAAAATTCGGTTTCAGAAGAATTGAACATTAAATTGGGAACCGATATTTTAACCAAACCACAATTTGTAACCAATCATCTTACTAAAGAAAAAGAAATTGTTGTTCAAGACATTAAAAATAACCTTTATCTAATTTCGAACAAAGGAAAAATTCTTTGGAAAAAACAATTGGAAGGTTCTGTTTTAGGAACCATTGAACAAATAGATATTTTCAAAAACGGGCGTTTGCAATTAGCATTCGCAACACCAAACCGCGTTTATGTTATAGACAGAAACGGTAAAGATGTAGCACCGTTCCCTGGAAAATTCAATGATGAAATCACACAACCTTTATCGGTTTTCGATTATGATAAAAATAAAGATTATCGCCTGCTGGTTACACAAGGAAAAAACATTTTGATGTATGATAAAAACCTTAAAACTGTTAGTGGTTTCAATTTTAAATCGGCTGATGATGCTATTATCAATCAACCAAAACATTTTAGAATAAGCAGTAAAGACTATATTATTTTTAAAACCCAAAACACTATGTATATAATAGATAGAGTTGGAAATACACGAATTAAACCAAAAACATCGAGTAATTTTTCAAACCAACCTGTCTTTTTATACAACAACACCTTTACTACAACAACTTTAAACGGACAATTAATTTCTGTAGATACTAGAGGAGGCGTTTCAACCCAAAATTTAAATCTTTCAGAAAAACACAGTTTAGAAGCAAGTAGTAAAACATTGGTAACACTTAAAGAAAACAAACTAACCATAAAAACCAATGCTGTAGAACTAGATTTTGGCAGTTACACAAGACCGGAATTGTTTTATATTAAGGACAAAATTTATGTAGCCATCACCGATTTACAAACTCAAAAAGTATATATGTATGATAGCTTAGGAAATTTAATTCCTAGCTTCCCTGTGTACGGCAATTCAGAAATAGCTTTGGATAACATTGATAAGAACCAAAGTTTGGAGTTTGTAACTAAAGGCGATAACAATTCCATACTGCTTTACCGTATCAATTAAGACCTAATTTACTCATTTGCAATTTGGTAAGATAAAGAATTTTCATATAGCTCTTTGTGCATAAAAAAGTAATTTTTATCTTTAAGGCAGCTATCATCAACCTTATTAAAAAAACAATTACAAATCATAGTATGAATTTTCAGTATGCCTTTTTGCGCTTACTGATATTTTCTTGTGTGCTTTATTGAAAAAACATAACGATAACCAAATCGAAAGTCCTCGAATCTGAGAACGTCAGGGTGTCATGCTTTGGCGTTCTTTTTTTTATGGTTTCTCTTTTGAAATTAGTACTATTGCATTCTTAATAAACAAACCATGATTTCAAGAAAAAACGCGTCCATTTCAAAATTCATCATTCACAAAGTTGGCAATAAATTTAACGATACCAAAAATGCTTTTTCAGAAAAACTAGTAGATTTTGACGAAGCCAGTTACGACCTCATGCTACCTTTTTTGTTAAGACCTTTTGGAAGTGTGGTACAAAGCTACAGGTTTAACCACCATGCCAACATTTCATTAAACGAAATCAATAGTTATAGCACACAAATTTTTAATGACGAAGAAGCTTTTATAGACGTTTCAAAACACATAGTAACCCATTTATATGAACAATCTACATCAGCACAAATAAAAACAGGCGATGTTTTGGTGGTGATGTTTGAAGGCATCGAGTTTAACGAAATAACCACAAACGCCTTAGGGATTTTTAAAATTGAAAGCAAAGTCAATTTCTTTCAAACTTATTTAGAAAACAACAGCTACGACGTATTGGTACAAAAAGGAATCAGCAGTAAAAAAGTAGATAAAGGCTGCCTTATTTTAAACCAAACCGATACCGAAGGCAATATTATATTAAGCGTAGACAATAATAGTTATGATGCGCAATATTGGTTAAACCAGTTTTTAAACATTAAATATGCCGACGATGCCAATAACCATACGCAACAATACATAGAACTTTGTAAAGAATTCTCCACCGAAATTTTAAAAACAACCTATGGCGCACAAGAACAAAACACCTTTTTAGCAAAAACCATCGACTTTTTTAAAGAAAATGAAGTAGTAAACGTTGAGCGTTTTAAAGATGAAATTTTTGAAGAAGACAAGCACAAAAACCTATTTGACGATTACAAAAAAACCTTTGAAGGCGAGCAAAACCTAGTTATTAGAAATCAATTTGACGTTGCCGAAGCTGTTGTGAATAAGGAAAAGAAAAAGATTAAAACCGATATTAAACTAGACACCAACATACAAATAAAACTAGATATTGATGCGCCCGAAGCTTCTAGTGAATATTTAGAACGTGGCTACGATGATGAAAAGAAAATGCATTATTATAAGGTGTTTTTTAATGTGGAGAATTAAAATTATTTGCTTGATTTTATGAAGAAAAACATCCTTAAAAAACATATTTAAAATTTTTTTGTCATCCTTCAATACAATGAAATCTTTCATGTATTATTTTACTTTTCTTAATTAGGTAATTTATATATTCTTGAAGTATATTGATTTGAAGCTGTAATAATGTGACCTAATGCATCTTTTGCTAAATCGTTATTAAGTGTTGATGGACTTAAATTATCATTCTCATCAATTTTAAACTGAACGGGGTTTTTACCAGATTGAAGCACGATTAAATCATTCCCTACTCTAAATGCATTTGTAGTATAAAACTGCATAATTGATCTTCCTTTTGTATCTTCGTTTAATTCATAAATATTACGACCAACCATAGGTGTTTCTATATCAATACCTATAATATCTAACAATGTTGGTGGAATATCTAATTGACTACACAGTTTATCATAAGTAATTCCTTCTCCAATATTAGGGGCAATTATTAATGCTGGAATATGAAACTTGTTTACTGGTATTAAATCCTTTCCCCAAGTTCTAGTATTATGATCGGCAATAACAATAAAAACAGTATTGTTATAGTATGCCTCATTTTTTGCAAGTTTAAAGAATTCTCCAATAGCATAATCTGCATATTTTATGGCATTATTTACAGTGTTTTTTTTCTTATCATATAATTCAATTTTTCCATTAGGAAATTCAAAAGGCTCGTGATTTGAACTAGAAAACATTAAAGAAAAAAAAGGTTTATCTTTATAAGAGGCATATAATTGATTTCCTTTTTTAATTAGTGATTCATCGGAAACACCCCAATTTCCTTTAAAATCATAATCGCTTTTTGCATAATCTTTTTCATCTATAATATTATCAAAACCATTTCCATTAAAAAAAGATGCCATATCATCAAAATTGGCTGAACCTCCATATACAAAACTTGTTTGATAGCCTTTCCGTTTTAAGGCATCTGCAAGCGTAAAAAAACCATTTTGAGACTTCCCTAATTTCACGACACTTTTTGAAGGTGTTGGCAAAAAACCAGTGGTGAGTGCCTCAATACCTCTTACACTTCGTGTTCCTGTGGCATATAAATTTGTAAATAACAATCCTTCCTTTGTTAATGCATCAAAATTTGGAGTTAATGGTAATCCGCCAAGTGAACCAACGTATTCAGCTCCAAGACTTTCTTGCAAAAAAATAACTAAATTATAAGGTTTCTCTCTTTTATGAGTGCTTTTCTGTAAGTGCAATAGCGGAATTTCTTTATTCTTAAAGTCAGAATCAGTTGTGGTCATATACTTTTTAACCCTACTTAAAGCTTCATCTATAGGTAGCTCACCATACATTTTTACTATATTTTCTTCATCTTTTAAAGAATATATTGCAAAACCTACGGTATATAATGAATTTAAGGCAAGACAATTTGTAAATTGGTCTGTAGAAAAAACAGCATCACTTGCATTTATCGGTCGTTTTGAGGTTAAACTAGAACGTGCCCCAAAAAACAATAAAAAAGCAACTATTGGTAGCATTAAAAGCTTAAACTTATATGAACTAGCCGGCAAAATTTCAAACCACTGCTTAGATTTTTTAAAGAATAAATATCCAAAAACCAATAGCACTAAAAGTGCAATAGACATAATCCAAAAAAAACTTTTAAATAACATACCAAAGACTTCTCTAGGATATACTAAATATTCAACAAAAAGACGATTTGGTCTTGTATCATACTGTAATAAAAAATTGGGGGTAGATAGTTCCATTAACAGCAGTAAAAACAAAAAAGCAATAAAGTAATACCTAATAAACTTACCTATCTTATTTAACCAGTTATCTGGCAACAACACTATTAAAAGGCAAGGTAGAATTGCAATATAAGATAATAGAATTAAATCTATTCTTAGGCCAATTGGAAAAATAAGCCAGTAGTTTTCAACTTCTATTACTCTTTCTGAAAACCATATAAAAAGCATTAATCTGCTACATGTAGTAATGATAATTCCTATCATGATAAAGATTATAATCGGCTTTAAAAACAATAGTTTCTTCATTTTAAAATTCTTCTTGCAAAGAACTAAAGTAAATAAAAATATAATAAGCCCTTATATAATTCCATGCATATTTCAGATGAAACGAACATAAAATACAAAATTAGTTGTCTGGTTATATATTACTTACGGAAACCCTAGCAGATTTTCTATCTGGTTTGTATTTGCTAAATTTCGTGCTTAAACGCGGTAAGAAATCACACTCAAGTACATTAAACAAACTACCTTAAAAACTCAGCTTCAAAAAGCGCACTAAAGTGTTTCAACAGTTTTTCTTTTACTTCAGCTTCATCAACAGTAGCAACACCAAGTTCTACATTTAAAGAGGTTACAGCTTTTCCACGAATACCACACGGAATCATTAAATCGAAATATCCTAAATTGGCATTAACGTTCATGGCAAAACCATGCATGGTTACCCATCGGCTGGCACGCACACCCATAGCACAAATTTTTCTGGCAAACGGTGTACCTACATCTAGCCAAACACCGGTTTCTCCTGGGCTCCTTTCGGCTTTTAGGCCATATTCAGCAAGGGTAAGTATAATCATTTCTTCTAAAAACCGTAAGTATTTATGGATATCAGTAAAAAAATTATCCAAATCTAAAATGGGATAACCCACTATTTGACCTGGGCCATGATAGGTAATATCGCCACCTCTATTAACTTTATAAAAACTAGCATTTTTAGCTTTCAATTGGGCTTCATCTACCAATAAATTAGAAATATCGCCACTTTTACCCAAGGTATAAACATGCGGATGCTCTACAAAAAGGAAGTAATTATTGGTTTTAAGCTGTGTATTGTCGCGCCTGTTTTTAATTTTAGCATCTACAATACCTTTAAAAAGTTGTTCTTGGTAATCCCAAGTATCTTTATAATCTTTTAAGCCTAGGTCTTGTATTTCAATGGTTTTGTTCAAAGTTTTAATCTTCTAATACAACTTCTAAATTTAAAGCTTCGGGGTTCGCAATGTAATCCATAAAATCATATTCCACAGTAACGGTTTTTCTATCGGCACTATACATCGCTGTTTCATTTGAAACCGATTTAATAGGCTTTGGAAAATGATAATTCAACTTGTAGGTTGAAGACCCAAACATCATAGCCATTTGCCCGATGCTATCGGTTACTTGCTTATAAGCTTCTTTATCTAATATTTTCGCGGTACGTTTGAAAGTTTTCCCGTCGTATTTGTAATCAAGTTCGGTTGTACCATCGCCTCCAAAAGACGAAAACGGATTATTATCAGCACCAGTCTTCTCCTTGCCTTTTAAATCTCCAAAACTTTTCATGGCTTTAAACATATCCTGTAGTTCGTTTACATTTTTAAAATCGGTAAACATTTCAAAGTTCATTTTTGAAGTTTTTGGATCCATGACCATGTGCATATTAAAGGGCTCTAAACGCTTTAATTTTTGCTGTTCTTCTTCCGATAATTTCGAAATACTATCTTTCATGGTACTGAACAATTCCTTGAAACTAAAGGTAGAATCGATGGCTTTTTCTTGGCTTTCTCCCATTTTATCGCCCGCCATTTGCATGAGTTGGCTACCATCAAACGAAAATTCCATTTTACCAGAACCGTCGGCGTTTATATAAATATTTTCGGAAAACTGACAACTAACAAAGGTTGATAAAACGACCAAACAAAAAAGAACAAAAAACCTTCTCATAAATTATTATGTTTAAAATTCTGCAGCAAATATAGGTTTAATTTTTTGGATTATTAAGAATGACCAAGGCTGCAATAACACCTGGAACCCAGCCACAAACCGACAAAATAAAAACAATAATAATAGAACCGCAACCTTTATCTATAACGGCCAAAGGTGGACAAATGATAGACAGTAAAACTCTCCAGAAACTCATAATAATTTTTTGATTGATGATTTTAGATTGATGATTTTCCTATGAGTCGGAAATTCATGCTTTTTGTTACACTGTATGTAAAGTTTACAAGCTTAAAAATTAGTAATTCTAAAATCGTAATTCGTAATCAAATGTTTATCTTTGTGCCTTTAAAAAAATACTCAGAAATTTAGAATATGTCGCAGTTATCAGAGCAAGAATTAGTACGAAGAGAAAAATTAGCAAAGTTACGCGAGTTGGGGATTAACCCCTATCCTGCCGATTTATACCCGGTTTCACACACATCAAAACAAATAAAAGACCACTTTGAAGTAGGCAAAAAGGTAGTTATTGCTGGTCGTTTGATGATGATAAAGGTACAGGGAAAAGCAAGTTTTGCCGATTTACAAGATGCAGAAGGAAAAATACAAGTGTATTTTAACCGTGATGAAATTTGCCCTGGTGATGATAAAGAAAAATACAACGAAGTTTTTAAAAAGCTATTGGACTTTGGAGACTTTGTTGGTATTGAAGGCGAATTATTTACCACACAAGTTGGTGAAAAAAGTGTGCGAGTAAAAGACTTTACCTTACTAAGTAAAGCTTTAAAACCACTACCGCTACCTAAAGAAAAAGACGGTGTTGTGTTTGATGCGTTTACCGACCCAGAGCAACGTTACAGACAACGTTATGCCGATTTAGTCGTAAACCCTCAGGTAAAAAACGTATTTGTAAAGCGCACCAAATTATTCAATGCCATGCGTCAATTTTTTAATGATGCTGGTTATTTTGAAGTAGAAACTCCTGTATTGCAACCCATTCCTGGTGGTGCTGCGGCGCGTCCATTTATAACACACCACAATGCCTTAGATATTCCTTTATATATGCGAATTGCCAATGAATTGTATTTAAAACGATTGATTGTTGGCGGGTTTGATGGTGTTTATGAGTTTTCTAAAAACTTCAGAAACGAAGGTATGGACCGTACCCACAACCCAGAGTTTACCGCTATGGAAATTTACGTAGCGTATAAAGATTACAACTGGATGATGGATTTTTGCGAGCGCTTGCTTGAACATTGCGCCATTGCCGTAAACGGTACCACAAAAGCTACTTTTGGAAAACACGAAATAGATTTTAAAGCACCTTACGCAAGAGTAACCATGGCAGATTCTATTAAAGAATTTACTGGTTTTGATATTACCGGAAAAACCGAAGATGAAATTAGAGCTGCTGCCAAGGGCATGGGCATTGAAGTAGACGACACCATGGGTAAAGGAAAACTGATTGATGAAATTTTTGGCGAAAAATGTGAGGGCAACTACATACAACCTACTTACATTACAGACTACCCAAAGGAGATGAGTCCGCTATGTAAAGAACACCGAGAAAACCCAGAATTAACCGAGCGTTTCGAATTGATGGTTTGTGGTAAAGAAGTAGCCAATGCCTATTCAGAACTTAACGACCCCATTGACCAACGCGAACGTTTTGAACACCAAATGGAACTTGCCAAAAAAGGTGATGACGAAGCAACTGGAACCATCGATTACGACTTTTTGCGTGCTTTGGAATACGGTATGCCACCAACATCGGGTATGGGAATAGGTATGGACAGATTGATAATGTTTTTAACTAACAATCCATCTATACAAGAAGTATTGTTTTTCCCGCAAATGCGCCCAGAAAAAAAAGCTGTGGAATTGAGTGATGCTGAAAAAGCCATCTTCGAAATTTTAAAAACTCAAAAAAGCATATCTTTAAACGAATTAAAATCGCAATCAGGCCTAAGCAACAAAGCTTGGGATAAAGGCATCAAAGGATTGACCAAACATAAATTAGCCAGCGTTACAAAAACGGATGATGATTTAGTAGTTGAATTTATTTCGTAACAACTAAAAATCATAAACTCACTTAAAATAAAAAATAAAAAAAATGGTAATAACTTATTATGATTAAGAAAATACAATTAGATTTAATAATTGCTATTATCATTTTTTTTATACTCTCAACACTTACCGTCTCTATATACTTTACTGCTATAAACAAGCACTACGCTGTTATAGAAGAAGATTTACTGCACACCGGGAAATTAATTTCAAAAGAATTTAACAACATTATCCGTACAGACATTTCTAAACTTGAAAATGTTAAAAGCAGATTAGAATTTACAAATGGTGACTACTTTAAAAACTGGGAACACGATGCCAATTTACTTTTAAAACAACACAATTCTTTTAAGTTTATTGAATGGATTGACAGTTTGATGATAATTAGAAAAATATCACCATTAAAAGGCAATGAAAAAGCCATAAACCTAGATATTTCTAAACTCGATTATCGCAAAGACGAATGGATTAACCATTCTAAAAGCGGCAAAACCAACATTACTTCTTGGTTAAAATTAACACAGTCTGGCAATGCCTTTCTGGTGGATGTACCTGTATATTTCAACAATTCTTTTCAGGGCACTATAACTGCTGGCATGAACTTTACAAGTGATTTTGATAGATTAGTTAATTATCTAGAAGATCAATATGCAGTGAAACTTTATGACGACAAAGACAATCTTTTCTATCAAGTAAATAATTCGATAAGGCTTAAAACAAACCGAAAAATTGTTTACACAAACACCATCCAAATTGATGAACAAAAAGAAAAGACATGGCATTTTAATATTTATCCATCAGAAAAATTGTTATTAGCTGAAGGAAAAATGATAATCAACATCGCCTTCATTACAGGAATATTTCTAGCTTTTATAGTTTCATCACTTGTTTACTTTTACTTAAAAGCCAGAAAAGTGAATAAGCAAGCCATAGAATCTAATTTAACCCTAACCAAATTAAACGAACAATTAAATACCGAAAAAAACAGAGCCAATAAGGCTTCACAAGCTAAAACTGATTTTTTATCGAATATGAGTCATGAAATCAGAACGCCTTTACATGCTATCATCGGTTTTATTGAGCTTTTAAAAGATGAAAAATTAAACGACACTCATAAAGAATATGTTGATTTAATGGACAAATCTTCCAACAACCTTTTAAACCTTGTTAATGATATTTTAGAAATAGATAAAATAGAATCTGGAAAAACAGAATTGGTTAGAAATGTATTTAATCCTGTTAAAAAAATAAAGGAACTGGTAGAAGTTAACCAGTTTTTATTTGTAAAAAAGAACCTTTATTTAAAATCTAATTTTGATAAAATCCTAGATTTAACTGTTGTTGGCGATTCCAGCAAACTACTACAAGTTGTAAATAACATACTAAAAAACGCTTTAAAATTCACCAAACAAGGCGGGGTTACCATTACCTGTTCTGAAACCGTTATAGAAAACAAATTAAAACTCATTGTTAGTATTGAAGATACGGGCATTGGCATTCCAAAAGATAAATTAGACACTATTTTTAATAGGTTTACCCAAATTGAAAACAGTGTAAAAAAACAACACGAAGGTAGTGGGCTTGGTTTGGCTATTTGCGAAAATCTGGTATCAATGATGGGAGGAGAAATCTCTGTTGAAAGTGAACATCAAATAGGCTCAAAATTTACAGCATCCTTTTTATTCGATATAACAGAAGAAATCATAAAACACTCTGATATTAAAAAAACCTTTAATACTACTGATATAAATGTATTGATTGCCGATGATAACAATTTAAACATTATCGTTCTAAGAAAATTTCTTGAAGATATTGGCATCAATCCAGATACCGCGGAAAATGGTAAAGCAGCCTTGACCAAAGTTAAAGAAAAAGAGTATCAACTCATTTTTATGGATATACACATGCCTGAAATGGATGGTTGGGAAGCTACGCGTATTATAAGGGAATCCGATAAAGATGTTATTATTTTTGGACTCTCAGCCAATGTTACCACCGAAGCTATTAACAAAGCCATTGAAAACGGCATGAACAACTACCTTACCAAACCATTTAAAAAAGAACATTTATATAAGCTTATTCAATTTCATTTTAATAATGGCGAAGAACAAATACTTTAATACTTAAAAATAAAAAGCCCAGTAATTCTAGAATTACTGGGCTTTTACAAACTAACCAACTAAACTTAATTTATTACTAAACTAATAACCACTATGTAATTATTATCTGTTTCCAATAAATAACTATACAAAGGGAAGTAATTTTTCCCATGTACTAAAACTATTTAGAAATGTTTAACATAAGAAATCGAAATTTTAAACCTTCTTTAAGACAAACGGTATCAAATGTTAATTTTTTAAGAAAACAAAACTCTCTTTTAAACTAAAAACAAAACCACTACATTACAAAAACTTAACTTCGCAAGTTTTAAAACTTTCTATATTTTTACAAAATGCTAAAAAATATTATACTTATAATTACTTGCGGTTTCTGCTTCATCTTATCAGCCCAACAACAAGACAGTATATCGTTTAAAAATGGCATTGAAAAACCTAATATTTTAAGCACACATCACTTTGGAATTTTCAGTGCTCGAATTAATACCAATTTCAAAATAGTATCTCAAAAAAACACAACTATTGAGTTTAATTCCGCTAGTGGAAACAACTTCCATCCTTTTGTAGAAACCTACATACCAAAAGACCCCGAAGTGCAAAAAGAACAAAGCAAGTTAATTTGGTACCATAGAAATTTTCATTTTGAAAACCAAGAAACCACACCTGCAGATTATATGAACATTGTTATTGATGCCGTAATTAAAGAATTTAGATTGGGCATTAATTTCTCTTTAGCAAAAAAACACGATCTAAATGTTTCGCTTCGTTCCTGTTTAATTACCAAGGGAAAACACCCCTTTTCACCTTTCACAAGCGACGAAAGTATTGAATGGTTCCACAGCAATATTGCTGGCGGAGAAGACCCCTACGGGAGGCGCTATTACGGTTTAAATCAAGTAAATTTCAAGTATCAAGACAGATACGGAAACACTCTTGAACTCTACAACAACGATTTCTTTTTAAGTGGTATCGAATTTAACCATCATTATTATCCAACATTTTCAAAACTGAATGCTAAAAATATATACCTCAATTTCGGGAGTCATTTAGGTATTAACACATCTAAATATAATAGTTCTTTAGATTTCGGTCTATCAGCAAATGCTGTTAAAAAAATAGCATTTAAAAACAACTACGAATTTAATGCTGGTGTGGGTATAAATGTATTAAGAAAAAATCTCATCAATTTTAAAGACGTGGTCGATTTGGGCAACAATCCCTATTTAGGAACTGTTGAAGCCGATTTACAAATCTCAAAATACACAAAGAAAAAAAACTATAATGCCTTTAGTGTTAACTACCAAATTCAATCTAGTTATAACCAACAAAAAGAAGCCGATTATTATAGACTTATTGGCAAATGGCAAGAAATAAATGCCGGTTGGCACAATGGTTTTTCTACATTATATACTAAATTATCCTTTTGGACTTTTATTTACACTTATGGCAGACCAAACTTCACCATGTCTCTATATTTCAAAGAAGACCTGTATGTAAATAATGCGCCCGATTTTCAAACCGGCATAAACTTTAAAGTCCCCATTTTTAAATAGCATTTTTGGTGAGCGTTACCTTTATCCTGAAACAAGTTCAGGAACCGGATCGGGCTTGAAATTTATCCTGAGCGCAGTCGAAGGGCTACATCTTTTGTTTTTTGTCATTCCTGCGAAAGCAGGAATCCACTACCAAAGCAAGAGTATATTTCAAAGATAATTTCAATCTCGCTTAAAAACAAAAGGATGCCACTGCTAATGCGGAGCATTCACTATTTCAATTTTTAAAATAGAGATGTATGAGTAATCCCCAACGCACATACCGTAAACCAAATTAACTTTTAGCAAAAGAAATATATGGCGTATTTTTTTACATAAAATAATTTTATCTTTACAAGATAACAGTAACAAAAAGCTTACTATATCCTAATAGATTTATGGGATATGAGTAATAAAAATTACTATATAACACGTTGTGCATAATTTAACGAACGAAATGGAAATACCTAAATTTCACGAAACATTCATTCCTATTCTAAAGGTTTTAGAGAATGGAGAAACTTTACAAGCAAGAGAAATGTATCAAAAGGTTATTGACAATTTCTATTTTAAATTAACTAAAGAACAACTAGAACAAAAGACAAAAAGTGGAGACAGGTTAGTTATTAATAGAATTGCTTGGGGAAAATCATACCTAAAAAAAGGTGGATATATAGAATTTCCGAAAAGAGGTTTTGTAAAAATCACTGAAAAAGGAAAATCCCATAATTCAAATAATCTTACACTTAAACAAGTTGAAAGTTCTGATAATTTCTTAGAATTTTACACCGAGGAAGATCCAAAAGAAAATTCAGTACCAACTAAAATTTCAAATGCCTCACCTCAAGATTTAATTGATGAAGGGTTTAATTCAATAGATGTTCAGGTAAAAGATGAACTTCTTGAAAAATTAAAGACAATAGACCCTTTTTATTTTGAAAGAGTTATATTAAAATTATTACAAAAAATGGGATATGGTGACTTTATTGAAACTTCTAAAACTGGTGATGGAGGAATAGATGGAATAATTAACGAAGACAAACTTGGACTTGACAAAATATACATTCAAGCAAAAAGATACGGAGAAAACAAAGTACGAGAAAAAGATATAAGAAATTTTATCGGAGCGATGAGTGGAGACACTCAAAAAGGTGTTTTCGTAACTACTTCGACTTTTGACAAAGGAGCAATTAAAAAAGCAAACGATGCTCATCACACAATAATATTGATTGATGGCTCTAAACTAGTTGATTTAATGCATCAATATAATGTTGGTGTTCAGATTAAAATGACTTATGAAGTAAAAGAACTTGATAATGATTTTTTTGATAGTGAATAGATATGGTGAATAAATGGGGAATTCCAATTGATGTAGAAAATACCGTATTAGCAAGGGATAAATCTTGTGTTTACTGCGGAGTAACTTTTACAAAAAATGATAATTCAAGAAAAACAAAACAATCTTGGGAACATATAGTAAATGACATAAGAATTAATGGAGCTGACAATATTGCTCTTTGTTGTATGTCTTGTAATGCTAGTAAAGGAGCTAAATTATTAAAAATATGGCTTGACAGTAAATACTGTAAAGACAAAGGAATTACTAAAGAAACTGTAGCATTAGTAGTAAAAAAGGCTATTAAAAACCCACCTGAATTGAAATAAAAACTATGCACAACATGCGTATATAACTAGTAAAAAACCTCCGTTAAAAACGGAGGCTTTGATTTTCAGATTAGCCCCAAAGGGGCATTAGGCTCATTCATGAT
>NZ_JBIFXS010000024.1:0-22213 GCF_043558645.1 Mariniflexile sp. HNIBRBA6329
ATGATAATATTGTTCAGCTTTAATTTATAAATTTAATCCTTTAATAATCTGTATCGGTTATTTAGGACTAGACATATCTAACTAACTTTTTAAGATACCGCCTTTAGTTTCTTTAAAGTTGTTTTTACTAATTTATCTTCAACGTAAGCCTTGGTAACATTTAATTTTTTATCGTTACTGCTTGGTAATTCAAACATAGCATCGGTTAAAATCTCTTCACAAAGTGAACGCAATCCTCTAGCACCTAATTTGTACTCAATCGCTTTTTCTACAATATAATCTAAAGCACCATCAGTAATGGTAAAATCAACATCATCCATTGAGAACAATTTTTGATATTGTTTAATAATGGCATTTTTAGGCTCTGTAAGAATGGCTCTTAATGTTTTCGCATCTAAGGGATCCATGTATGTCAACACAGGTAAACGCCCAATAATTTCTGGAATTAAACCAAAGTCTTTTAAATCTTTTGGTATAATGTATTGAAGTAAGTTATCTTGATCTACAACATCTTCAGATTTTGATGCGCTATAACCAACAGCTTGCATATTCAAACGTTTTGAGATATGACGCTCAATTCCATCAAAAGCACCACCTGCAATAAATAAAATATTTTCGGTGTTTACTTCAATGAATTTTTGGTCTGGATGCTTGCGTCCTCCTTTGGGTGGCACGTTAACCACGGTACCTTCCAAAAGTTTTAGTAAAGCTTGTTGTACACCTTCTCCAGAAACGTCTCTGGTAATAGATGGATTGTCACTTTTACGAGCTATTTTATCAATTTCATCAATAAAAACAATCCCTTTTTCAGCCTTCTCTAAATTATAATCAGCCGCTTGCAATAAACGCGTTAAAATACTTTCTACATCTTCACCTACATAACCAGCCTCGGTTAAAACAGTTGCATCAACAATTGCTAAAGGCACATTAAGCATTCTTGCTATTGTTTTTGCCACCAAGGTTTTTCCCGTTCCTGTTTGGCCAACCATGATGATGTTACTTTTTTGTATCTCAATATCATCTTTTGTTACAGGTTGCAATAAACGTTTATAGTGATTGTATACGGCTACTGACATCACTTTTTTGGTCATATTTTGCCCTATAATATACTCGTCTAAAAATGCTTTTATTTGTTGTGGTTTGCGTAGTTTTAACTCTGCTGATAAATCACTACTATCACCTTGTTTTGATTCTTCTACAACAATACCATGGGCTTGCTCTATACATCTATCGCATATGTGAGCATCTAATCCTGCTATTAATAAATTCGTTTCTGGTTTTTTACGACCACAAAACGAACATTCCAGTTCTTCTTTTGCCATTAATCTTTATGTTTTCAAGGAAAAATCATTATAAATACCTCTATAACAATTCTTTAAAATTACAAATAATTATTTAATTACGTGCTAAAATCTCATCAATCATACCGTATTCTTTAGCCTTATCAGCTTTCATCCAGTAATCTCTATCACTATCGGCATATACTTTGTCGTAATCTTGCCCTGAGTGCTTGCTTATAATTTTATAAAGTTCTTCTTTTAAAATTAAAATTTCCCTTGCTGTAATTTCAATATCACTTGCTTGTCCTTGGGCTCCGCCTAATGGTTGGTGAATCATAACACGAGAATGGGTTAAACCACTACGTTTTCCTTTAGCACCTGCACATAGCAATACAGCACCCATAGAGGCTGCCATACCTGTACAAATAGTTGCTACATCTGGTTTTATAAACTGCATGGTGTCGTAAATACCTAAACCTGCATACACACTTCCTCCTGGTGAATTGATGTAAATTTGAATATCTTTTGAAGCATCGGTACTTTCTAAAAACAGCAGTTGTGCTTGTATAATATTAGCAACTTGGTCGTTAATGGCTGTTCCCATAAAAATGATACGATCCATCATTAAACGCGAAAACACATCGAAAATAGCGATGTTCATTTGGCGTTCTTCAATAATATTTGGTGTTAAGCTTGTTGGATACATGCTACTAATAATTTTATTGTAGTACGTGCTGCTTATTCCTTGATCTTTTATCGCGAATTTTTCAAATTCTTTTGCGTAATCCATAATTGTTTCTTGTTGTTGTTTCAGGTTAAATCCTTAATTATCAATTGAGTGATTTAAAAAAGATCTTTTGAAAACATTTTTTAATCTTTTGAAGCTAAATATACTCAATAAATTAGGCGCTATAATTCGGTAATTATAGCGCCTAAATATAATGAATTATTCTTTAAAGGCACAGTATTATTTATCGCCGTAAACTTCCTTTACGAAATTTTCGTAGCTTAATTCTTTTACTTTAAGATTTGCTTTTTCTTTGTAAAGAGCCAATAATTTTTGACTAATCAATTGCTCTGAAATACGACGCGCCTCTTCTTGATTTGATAAAATACGTGCAGCTATATCATCCAATTCTTTATCTGAAGGATTCATTTGCCCAAATTGAGCCATTTGCGCTTTTATCATGTCTCTTGAATGACTTCTAATATCATCCATAGTTACTTGAATATTATTATCTGTAATTAATTTGCCTTCAATTAATTGGTAACGTAAGCTTTTCTCAGATTTCTCATATTCTTCTTTAGCTTGATCGCTATCCAATGGTTGTTCACCTGCAGTTTGCATCCATTTTTGTAAAAACTCAGCTGGTAAATCGAACTTGGTATTTTCAACTAAATACTCAGTAACATCATTTAAAAGTTTTTGGTCTGCTTGTTGCGCAAATTGCTTTTCAGCATCCTCTTTAATTTTATCTTTTAATTCTGTAACCGATTTAACAACATCTTTACCAAATAATTTATCGAATAATTCTTGGTCTAAATCTGCCAATTCACGTGTATTGATTTCAGAAACTGTAAATGTTACTTCAATATCTAAACCATGTACATCGTCATGTCCTAATTTTAAAGCGTGCATTAATTCATGCTCATCGTCATAAAGACCTTTGGTTTGTAATGTAACAACATCACCAACTTTAGCACCAATAAACAATTTTTCGGTAGCTTCTCCTTTAAATTTATCTAAAGTTAAAGTTATTTTATTTTCAATGTCGCGGTCCTCATTTTTATAAACACCTGTAATTTCGCTATCTTTTTCTACTGCAGATTGAGAAATTAATTTGCCATATTGCTTTTGAATACGCTCTACTTGCTCGTCAATCATTTTATCATCAGCAATAATATGGTATTGCGTAATAGCATCTTTCGCTTTTAAGTTAACTTCAAATTCTGGAGCTAAACCTAATTCAAATTCAAATGAAAGCGTATCAGCATCCCAGTTAATGGCATCTTGCGGCTTTGGTAATGGTTGCCCTAAAACATCTAACTTCTCTTCAGTAAGATATTTGTTTAATGCATCTTGCAATAACTTGTTTACCTCATCAACCAACACTGCTTTTCCGTATTGCTTTTTAACCATTCCCATTGGCACTTGGCCTTTTCTAAAACCTGGAATGTTTGCTGTTTTACGGTAATCTGTTAAGATTTTTTCCACTTTAGCGCTATAATCTTCTTTAGCGATATCTACTTTTACTACAGCATTTAATGCATCAACGTTTTCTCTTGTAATATTCATTTTAAATGATATAAAGCCTTTTATTAGGCATTTAACAAATACTATTTATTTTTAAACCGAATTTATTTAATTAAAATCGGGTTGCAAAAATATAACATTTTTGCAACCCGACAAAGTTTTTAACAGCTTGATTTAAAGCGGTTTTTTATCTTCATTTAAAAGTGAATGGAGAAACGATTGGAGGATGGAAAGCAAGATACTAAATAGTATGGCTGTCCAAATACTGCTTACCGAAAAACCATCTATTAATTTATCGGCCAATAGTATAATTAAGGCATTAACAATCAACAAAAACAAACCTAAGGTAAGTATGGTAATTGGCAATGTTAAAATAACCAAAATAGGCTTTACCAATACGTTTAAAACTGCCAAAACAATTGCTACAATGATAGCGTTTACATAAACATCGCCAGAAAGTGTGACACCTGGCAAAAAATATGCTAAAATAAATACGGCTAATGCCGTTAAAAGAAGTTTGAGAATTAAGTTCATATTTTATTAGTTTTTAATTAGTTTCTAAATGACCGTAATGATACGGACTATTATCTTGAAATACTTTTGAGTCCTTTTTTATTACAAAAACAATAGGCAATGAATAAGGAACCGTTACCGCTTTACCTTTTTGCATACCAGGTTTCATTACAGGCAACTTACTTACTACATTTATTGCTTCTTTTTCTAAATTAGGATGTTGTGCTCTTGCTCGTATATCCGTAACTTTTCCAGTTTTATCTATTTTGAAAATAACATGAATGCTCATTTTTCCTGTTATGTTTGTTCCTGATAGCACTTTTGTATTGAATCTTGAATTTACAAACTGTTGCACATTTTTAGACATACAATCTCTCTTATTCTTATTTCCTGGGAAAATTTCACAGCCTGGGTAAACAGGAACCTGTTCAAAAACACCATCTGGAATTTCCGTCATCTTTAAATCGATTTCACTATTTGCTTTTTTCAGTTTTCCTTTATTGTAGCTTAACACATTTATTGAATTGCCAATAGAATCATATTGCGTCCATGTATCATCAAAATCATCTTTAAAATAATTACCTTTCCAAAGCAAACTGCCTTTTTCATCATATCTTTTTTCTTCTCCATTCTTCAAATCGGCTACATGTCGTCCCTCTAACTTTAAAAGTCCGTTTTTGTAAAACTGTTTGTAAAAACCTTGTTTGTAGCCGTCTAAATATTCGACTTCCCATTCTATTTCTCCAGTTTCATAATATTGCTTCCAAATACCAGAAAGTTCATTATTAATGTACAAGCTTTCTATCTTCAAAGTATCGTTCTCATAATACTCTTTGTAACCTCCTGTCTTAATAAAATATTTGTTGTTTTCTGAAGGCACTAAAGCATATATAACCGACAATTTACCATTTTCAAAATATTGTTTTGAAATTAAACCGCCGTTTTGAGATCTCTTTTTTTCACTAATTAACGTACCGTTTTTAGAATATATTTCTTCAATACCCGATGATTGTCCATTTGAATTAAATGTATAAACTCTTTTTAATTGACCATCTTCATAATAATCTTTCCAAACACTAATCTTATTATCATTTTTATAAAACCCTTCTTTTCTTAATTGACCATTTTCGTGATATTCTTTATAAGGACCGTCTTCATGTTTCGTTTGAGAAAAACTATTAATAGTAAATAAAAAAAATAGCGGTAAAATAAAATTTTTCATATAGGAATTCTGTTTAGTTAAACTAATATAAGATTTTTCCTTAAACTATTTAGAATTTCCACCAGCTAAGAAAACAAATTGAAATGAATAAGGCACTGTTAAAGGATTACCCCTTTTAACTCCTGGTTCAAATTTTGGTAATTTTTTTATAGCCTCAATAGCATCTTCGTCCACTTTTGGATAGTCTGAAGTTGCTCTAACTGTATTAACATCTCCTGATTCACTAATTCTAAAGGAAATATTCACTTTTATTTTCTTTGTTTCATATCCAGGTGCCAAAACATCAAATTTACCTATATTAAAATGCGATTTAAAAAATCCTGAAATATGATCGTAATTACATTTATTTTGAGCACTAAATCCTAAGGCATCTTCGCAACCTGGAAAAAGAGGTTGTTTATAGACAATACCTTCTGGAATTAATACTTCTTCTATTACTTCTTGATCTTTAGTTTTTTTCAATTCACCCCTTTTATACTTTAAAACCTTCAAAAGCTTACCAGAAGTATCAAAATGTTTTTCTTCGTCATCCTTTTTATCTGAATTACACAACCCTAACAATTTAACTTCTTCGTTTTCATAGAATTGTTTATATGCCCCTTGTTTATACCCATTTAAATATTCCACCTCCCATGCTAGATTACCAACTTCATCAAATGCTTTCCAAATACCATTAAGCTCATTATTGTCGTATACAGATTCAATTTTAACTACTCCATTTTTATAAAATTCTTTATAGTCTCCAGACCAAACAAATCTGCCAAGGTTATTTTGCTCACGCAAACCATAAATTGCCAGTAAAGTCCCTTCATTATCGTATTCAGAACAAACCAATCCACCATCAAGTACATTTTTGGTTTCTTTTAGTAAAACCCCTTCTTTAGAATACTCCCGCTTGAGTCCTGTGTTTTTACCTGTATCATCTAAAACATAGACTTCAGAAAGTTGCCCATTATCATAATATTCCTTCCAAACATTAATCTTCTTGTCGTTCTTATAATAACCTTCTCTTTTTAATTGGGCATTACTATGAAATTCTTTGAAAGGTCCATCTGGATGCTTTGTTTGAGCATTCGCAAAAAATGAACTGCATATAAAAGCTAACACGATTAAGTATCTCATTTAATTTTTAGTTTAGAATTTAGTAAATATAAGATTTTTCTTTATCCAATGGTTTAAAAAATAAAAAAGGTCCCTAGAAAGCACCTAGAAACCTTGAATAAAATATTTTGCAGCTTTATTTATTAGACAAACTCCATCACAGCATCAAAAAAGTCTTTTGGATTTTCGGCATGCAACCAGTGCCCAGCATTGGAAATGGTAATAATTTGAGCTTTTGGAAAATGATTTGTAATAATACGTTCATCTTCAATCCCTATATATTCTGAACGGTCGCCACGTAAAAATAGCGTATCTTTTTCAAAGGTTGCTTGTGGTGGTAAGGGCTCGCCCACTTCGGCTACTTCTTCTTTTAAAACTTCCAAATTCATTCTTAATGCCAATGTTCCTTTTTCTATCCAATACAGGTTTTTTAGTAAAAATTGACGGGTTCCCATGTCGGAAATATAACCGCTTAAAATTTTATCGGCTTCCCCCCTGCTTTTAATAACATCGAAATTCAAAGCGCTCAATCCATTTAAAATACCATCGTGATGCACAGGATAGAAACGTGGTGATATATCGGCGATAATTAATTTCGAAACCATTTCCGGATATTGGGCAGCAAACAACATGGCCGTTTTTCCACCCATAGAATGCCCTAGCAATACAATATTTTCAAGTTGATGCGCATCACAGTAATGTTTCAAATCTTCAACTAAAACTTCGTAACTAAATTCATTATCATGAAAACTATGTCCATGGTTGCGTTGATCGACCAAATGCACTTGAAAATTTTCTTCACTAAATTGAATACCAAGTGTTTTCCAGTTATCACTCATCCCTAAAAAACCATGAAGAATAACAAAAGGTTGTCCTTCTCCTAAAATATTTGAATGTAAAAGCATGTTCTGATTTACGATTTTTGAATTACTATTTACGGTTTATTTTAATTTATGAAGATACATTTGTATAACGTTTTCTATACCTAAATACAAACTTTCGGCTATTAAGGCATGACCTATGGAAACCTCCAATAAATTAGGAATGTTGTCTTTAAAAAATTGGATATTATCTAACGATAAATCATGACCTGCATTAACACCCAAACCTAAATCATTAGCTAATGCAGCACTTTCAGCATAAGGTTTTATGGCGTTTTCATTTCCTAAACCGTATTGATGTGCAAAAGCTTCGGTGTATAATTCAATTCTATCTGTTCCAGTGGCTTTTGCTCCTTCAATTTGTTTTAAAACGGGATCTACAAAAATGGACGTTCTTATACCATTATTCTGAAATTCCTTAATCACATCTACCAAAAAATCTTTATGTTTAATGGTATCCCAACCCGCGTTGCTGGTAATGGCATCTTCGGCATCTGGCACTAAAGTTACCTGAGTTGGCTTCACTTGCAAAACCAAATCTAAAAACGATTTTACAGGATTTCCTTCAATATTATATTCGGTATAAACAATAGGTTTTAAATCGCGCGCATCTTGGTAACGGATGTGGCGCTCGTCGGGTCTCGGGTGTATGGTTACACCCTCAGCACCAAAGCGTTGCACATCTTTTGCAAACTGCACCACATTAGGCACATCGCCGCCTCTAGAATTTCTTAAAGTTGCTATCTTGTTAATATTTACGCTTAACTTTGTCATGTATCACTGTTTTAAAAGACAAAAATACAAAGTAGAACAGGCTTATATGCTTTTTTTTTGATTAATTTGCATTCATATTATATAGGGTAATGAAGCTATCAGAATTTATTATAAACGATATAAAACCATTAAATAGTAAAAGCAAAATAAGCGATTTGCAACAATTATTTAATCAGTTAACCTATTCGCACATACCTATCCAAGACGATAATAAAATCTATTTGGGCTGCTTTTCCGAAACCGATGCCCATTGTTTTGAAAGCAATAAAACCGTTGATGATTACAAATATTCTATTGAAAGTTTTTTTGTTCGGGACTCTACACTTTGGCTGGATGTTTTAGAAGCATTTGCTATAAATTCCACCAATATTATGCCCGTTTTAAACGACCAAAATGTGTATTTGGGCTATTATGAATTGAAAGAAGTGATTAGCTTATTTAGCGAGTCGCCATTCTTCTCTGAACCTGGAGGCATTTTAGTAATTGAAAAGGGCATAAACGATTATTCTTTTAGTGAAATTAGCCAGATAGTAGAATCTAACAACGGAAAATTATTAGGCGCATTTGTATCTAAAATGAAACCCGATTTGGTTCAAGTTACCTTAAAAATAGGCAGCACAGGGCTAAATGGCATTATCCAAACCTTTAGAAGGTACAGCTACCATATTGTTTCAGGACACGAAGAAGACAGCTATCTTGAAAGTTTGAAAGAACGATCGGATTATTTAAACAAATACTTAAACATCTAAGCATGAAGGTTGCCGTTTTTGGACGATTTTACAATAAATCTACTACAGACTCTGTAGAACGATTATTTGATTATTTATTAAAGAAGCATGCCGATGCCTATATTGAAACCGAATTTTTCAACCTTATAAAAAAGGAAGCTCCAAATTTTGACGACTACAAATCGTTTAAAACATTCGATACTTTAGATAAATCGTTTGATTTTTTGGTAAGCGTTGGTGGCGACGGCACCATTTTACGCGCCATTATTTTTGTAAAAGATATGGGCATTCCCATTGTAGGCATCAATACAGGACGCTTAGGTTTTTTAGCAACCATTCAAGTAGATGAAATAGAAAATGCCATTCAAAACATCATCGATGGTAAATATAAAATATCCGAACGCAGTTTACTTTCCATTGAAACATCACCAGAAAACGAGGATGTTAAATCATTAAATTTTGCATTGAACGAAATAGCAGTAAGCCGAAAAAATACTACCTCCATGATTACCGTTGAAACCCATCTAAACGGCGAATATTTAACATCGTATTGGAGTGATGGTCTTATCGTTTCAACACCAACAGGATCAACCGGTTACTCACTAAGTTGCGGTGGCCCCGTAATAACACCCGATACTAACAGTTTTGTTTTAGCACCCATTGCGCCACATAATTTAAGTGCACGCCCACTAATTATTCCCGATTCTACTGAAATTCAACTCAAAGTTGAAGGACGCGAAGAAAGTCATTTAATATCTTTAGATTCTAGAATTGCAACTTTAGAAAATGGCACCCTCATTAAAATTAAAAAAGCCGATTTTAAAATTAAGATGATAGATCTTTTGAATGAAAGCTTTTTAGACACCCTTCGAAAAAAACTCCTTTGGGGCGAAGACAAACGCAATTAGGCAATATTTTTAAAGAAATGTTGTTTTACACTAATACAATTCAGTTCAAATTGTATTAGACATTTCTTATTTATTATATTTGCAAACTTTTGAATATTTATGAGGCATTTAACCATATTGATATTAAGCATTTTAGCCATTCAACTAAGCCACTCTCAAATTAACGAATTAGGTATTTTTGTAGGAGGAAGCAATTTTATTGGCGATGTAGGTGCTACCAATTATATTTCACCAAACCAATTAGCCATTGGTGGTATTTACAAGTGGAACAGGAGTAGAAGACACTCCTACCGTGCATCTTTAATTTTTAGTGATTTAGAAGGCATTGATGCAAATTCAGACGACCCAAGACGTATTCAAAGAGGCTATGAATTTTCAACAAAAATTATTGAAATTTCGGCAGGCATGGAGTTCACTTTTATAGATTTCAACCTACATTCAGGGCATAAGGTAGCAACCCCTTATTTATATACCGGAATTAGCGTAGCACATCACGATAATTCTTATTTTTTAAGCGGGCTACAAACCGACGAAAACAATTCCAGTTGGGCATTCGGTATTCCTATGGCTTTAGGATTTAAAACAAATTTTTTAGGAAACCTTATATTAGGTATTGAAGTTGGCGCACGTTATACATTTTCAGACGAATTGGACGGGAGTACTCCTAACGATGCAAACCACCTGCTATACCGATTTGGAAATATAAACAACAACGATTGGTATGTATTTTCGGGCATTACCTTAACCTATACTTTTGGGGAGAACCCTTGTTATTGTGTGAATTAAAATGGATTTAAAGGAAGAAGTATTAAGTAAAAATTTACCAAAACACATTGCTATTATTATGGATGGCAATGGGCGTTGGGCTAAACAACAAGGCATGATGCGTGCTTTTGGTCATGAAAATGGCACAAAATCGGTTAGAAGAACCGTTGAAGCCTGTGCTGAACTTGGTGTAGAAAACTTAACACTTTACGCATTTTCTACTGAAAACTGGAACCGGCCAAAATTAGAAGTTCAAACCTTAATGAAACTATTGGTTACTTCGTTAAAAAAAGAAATCAAAACACTTCAAGACAACAACATAAAACTCTCTGCTATAGGTAATTTAGATACTTTACCTAAAAAAGTTCACAAAGAACTCCACGAAGTTATAGAGCAAACAAAAAGCAATACCAGAATGATTTTAACTCTGGCTTTAAGCTACGGTTCGCGTGAAGAATTACTAAATACTGTTAAAGAGATTAGTATTAAAGTTAAAAATAATATAATTTCGCCTGAAAAAATTGATGAATCAATTATAAATGAGCATCTTTACACGCAAAATTTACCAGACGTAGATTTGCTTATTAGAACTAGTGGGGAACAACGAATAAGCAACTTTTTACTTTGGCAAATTGCTTATGCCGAATTGTATTTTACGAGCGTATTGTGGCCAGATTTTACAAAGCAGCATTTGTATGAAGCTATTATTGAATATCAAAAAAGAGAAAGACGATTTGGGAAAACAAGTGAACAACTTAGCTAATATTTTACCTTTGACAACATTTTTAAAAAATTGCTTAGCACTATTACTTATTACAAGCAGCATTAGCATTCAAGCTCAAGACTTACCATTCAGTAACGGTAAAAAATACATTTTAGGAGATATTTCAGTTTCTGGAAACACATCGTTTAGCGAGCAAACCATTATTACCTATTCCGGATTGAGCAAAGGAAAAGAAATGGCCATCCCTGGTGAAGATATTGGCAATGCCATTAAAAAACTTTGGAACTCCAAATTATTTAGCGATATAGAGGTTTACATTACTCATATTGAAGGCAACGTTGCTTATTTGCAAATTCGATTATCCGACTTACCACAACTTAACGAATTAAAGGTTAATGGTGTAAAAAAAGGCAAAGTTGAAGGCATTGTTAAGGATACCAAACTAAACAAAGGTGTAAAAGTTACCGAAAACCTTATCACTACCACAAAAAATTTCTTGACCAAAAAATACAAAAAAGATGGATTTTTAAATACAAAAGTGCATATTAATACGGTTGAAGTAAAAGACTCCTTACAAACTGCCCGAGTTAATATGGTACTTAATATTGATAAAGGTGAAAAAGTAAAAATAAAAGACATCACTTTTACTGGCAACGACGTATTAAGCGATAAATCGCTTCGTAAAAGCATGAAAGGCACCAAGAAAATAAATCGCCTTCGTATATTAAAACGCTCTAAATTTATTGATTCCTCTTATCAAGCAGATTTGGGTCATGTTGTAGAAAAATACAAAGAGAATGGTTATAGAGATGCCCGTATTATTTCGGACAGTATTATTTATAACAATGACAAAACCATTTCTTTAAATATTGCTGTTAACGAAGGAACACAATACACATTTGGAGATATTACATTTATTGGGAATACGGTTTACACAAACGAGCAGTTAACCAGAATGTTACGTATTAGAAAAGGAGACACGTACAATGGTGTTTTATTACAAAAACGTATTGCCGACAACAGCAAACCAGATGGAGATGATATAACAAACCTATATCAAAACAACGGCTATTTGTTCTCCAGTATCAACCCTGTTGAAGTAAGTGCTGCCAACAATGTTATTGATATGGAAATTAGAATATCGGAAGGAAAACCAGCCTATTTCAATGCTGTATCGATAGTAGGAAACGATAAAACGAATGACCACGTTATATACCGAGAAATTAGAACCCGTCCAGGTCAATTATACAGCAAAGCCAATGTGGTACGTACTGTAAGAGAGCTTGGTCAATTAGGATTTTTCGATGCACAGGAAATATCGCCAAACTTCAACAATCCAAACCCGAACGAAGGCACCATCGATATGGAATATTCGGTTAAAGAAACAGGGTCTAGCCAAATAGAGCTACAAGGTGGTTACGGCGGTGGCGGTTTTATTGGAACTTTAGGATTATCGTTCAATAACTTCTCTATTAAAGATATTTTCAAAAAAGATGCTTACAAACCAATCCCAATGGGCGATGGTCAAAAACTGGCATTACGCTTACAAGCCAGCCGTTTTTACCAAACGTATAGCTTTTCATTTTCTGAACCTTGGTTAGGTGGTAAACGTCCCGTACAATTTTCAACATCTTTATCGCACACAAAACAGTTTTTATATGACTATAGAACAGGAAATGCTGATAAAAGTAGAAGTTTCAATATAACAGGTATCACTTTTGGTCTAGCAAAACGTTTACAGGTTCCTGATGATTTCTTTGTACTATCGCAAGCCATAAGTTTTCAACGATACGATTTAAATAATTACAACACCGGATTATTTACTTTTGGAGATGGGTATGCAAATAACTTATCATACACCATTGGTTTAGGTCGAAATAACACCAGTGTAGACCCCATTTACCCTACAGCTGGTTCTAATTTTAATGTTACTGCTAAATTATCCATTCCTTACTCTTTATTTGATGGTGTAGATTATAAGGCATTGAAAGATGAATATAACGATTTAGACCTATCGAACACTGATGATTACGCACGAGCTTCAGAAATAGACCAAGAACGTTATAAATGGTTGGAATTCTACAAAGTAAAATTTAAAGGCGATTGGTTTACTCAAGTAGCAAAAGATTTAGTTTTAAGACCAAGTGTGGAATTTGGTTTCCTTGGTGCCTACAATAATGATAGAGGTGTCATTCCTTTCGAGCGTTACTTTCTTGGTGGCGATGGTTTAGGAACCTATAGTCTAGATGGTAGAGAAGCCATTGCATTGCGTGGTTACCCAAACCAATCATTGTCTGATAACGATGGAGGTACTATTTACAATAAATTCTCGTTAGAATTGCGTTACCCTATTACATTAAAAGCATCAGCAAAAATTTATGCCTTAGGCTTTTTAGAAGGTGGAGCATCCTTTAATAACTTTAGGGATTACAACCCTTTTGATATTAAACGATCTGCAGGTTTAGGCCTTCGCATATTTATGCCAGCGTTCGGATTGTTGGGAATCGACTTTGGACACGGGTTTGACCCTCTTGAATCTTTGGGCGAAACTGGTAGCCATGGATGGGAAACTCACTTCATAATTGGACAACAATTTTAATTTGGCACGATTTTTTCTAATAACACTTTGATGATTTAAATGCCAAATAAAATTTTTAAGATTAAATTTCGTTAATTTTGAAGAGATAATTCAAAAAGAGGCAGAAACAACAATAAATCATCTGTCGGTTTTTAGAATTTGTAAATAATAAAAATTATAAACGCAAACAGATGAAAAATAACGTTCTTTTTTTACTGACATTAGTTTTTATGATAACCTTATCAGTTAATGCGCAACGTGGTGTAAGAATTGGATATATTGATACAGAATTTATTCTAGAAAATATCCCAGAATACCAAGAAGCCACAGCACAATTAAATGATAAGGCTGATAAATGGAAAAACGATATTGATGTGCAATTAAGTGCCATAGAACAAAAACGAAAAGACTTAAGCAACGAGAAAGCGCTTTTAACAAAAGAACTTATTGATGAGCGCGAAGAAGATATTGCTTTTGAAGAAAGAGAAATATTAGATTATCAGCAAAAACGTTTTGGACCCAACGGCGATTTGTTTATTCAAAAGAAACAATTGATGCAGCCCATTCAAGACCAAATTTTTGCAGCGGTTCAGGATATGGCAGCAACAAAACAGTACGATATCATTTTAGATAAATCTGAAACCGTGATGCTATATTCAGCAAAACAATATGATTTAAGCGATTTAGTAATACGAAGCATTACAAGAAGCGCTAAACGAACACAAGCAGAAAGCAAAGCGGAACGTAAAGCTGCCAAAGATGAAGAACTAGTTCCAGAAATAAATTATGAATTAGAAGCACGTGAAAAAGCTTTAGAAGAGAAAAAAGCCGAACGTGAAAGCGCCGTTGAGAAACGCCGACAAGAAATTTTAGACGCCCGTGCAGCAAAAGTAAAAGAAGCGGAAGAGAGACGTCAAAAAATATTGGAAGAACGCGAAAAAGCAAAGCAGGATAAGTTAGATGCCAGAAAAAATACTGACGAACCAGAAGTGAAATCAGAAGGCACAGCTAAAGCTGCTGAAACGAAAACGGAAGCAGAAACTAAAGTTGAAGAAGTAAAAACACAAGCACAACTTATTGAAGAAAACAGACAAAAAAAATTAGCTGAAAGAGAAGCTAGAAAAAAAGAATTGGAAGACAGAAAAAAGAGAATTCTTGAAGAGCGTCAAAAAGCTCAAGACAGTATAAACAACAAATAACAATTTATAACACATTAACACTATTAAAAAAAATGAAACAATTAAAAACTCTATTATTAGCAACGGCATTATGTATTGGAACCGTGAGTTTCTCTAACGCTCAAAGTAAAATTGCTCATATAAATACCCAAGAATTAATTACAGCTATGCCAGAGATGAAAGAAGCACAAAAGCAACTTGAAACTCTAAGCAAAACGTATCAAACAGATATTCAAAGTTCTGTTACAGAATTTCAAACGTTATTAAAACAATACGAAGCAGAAGCTGCTACTAAATCAGAAGAAGAAAACGCTAAAAGAGGTCAAGAAATTCAAGAAAAACAACAACGTATCCAACAATTTCAAGCAGACGCTCAAAAAGATTTACAGAAAAAAGAAATGGATCTGTTACAACCAATTACCGAAAAAGCTAAAGCTGCTATTTTAAAAGTTGGTAGAGCCCAAGGGTTTGATTATGTTTTAGATTCGTCTCAAGGTATTACTATTTTAACGGATGGAAAAAACCTATTAGATGATGTTAAAAAAGCATTAGGCATCTAAAAATAACCCTGTCACACTGAGCTTGTCGAAGTGTTAAATAAAAAATCACTAAAAGCTGTCTTTTACAAGGCAGCTTTTTTATTTTTGTTAAACTATGAACAAACAACCTATTGGCATTTTCGATTCTGGTGTTGGTGGCACTTCTATTTGGAAAGAAATCCATTTGCTATTGCCTAACGAAAACACCCTGTACTTAGCCGATAGTGCCAATGCGCCTTATGGTTTGAAGTCAAAACAAACCATTATAAACCTCAGCATTAAAAATGTAGAATACCTCATTAGCCAAGGTTGTAAAATTATAGTAGTGGCTTGTAACACCGCTACTACCAATGCTATATATGCGCTTAGAGAAGTTTATAATATTCCTATTATAGGTATAGAGCCCGCTATAAAACCAGCAGCACTGAATACCCAAACAAAGGCTGTGGGTATTTTGGCTACCAAAGGAACACTGTCTAGCGAATTGTTCCATAAAACAACCGATTTGTTTGCCAGCAACATTACCGTTATAGAGCGTATAGGTGAAGGCATTGTAGAACTTATTGAAAGTGGCGATTTGTATTCAGATGCCATGAGAAACTTACTGAAACTGTATTTACAACCCATGATTGATGCCAACATCGATTATTTGGTGTTGGGCTGCACCCATTACCCGTATTTAATGCCTTTATTGATTGAATTGCTTCCAAACCATGTTAAAATTATAGATTCGGGCGAAGCAGTAGCAAGACAAACCAAAGCCATTTTAGAAAAAAACGATTTGTTGAACACTAGTGTAGCAAAAGGAAATTGCAAATTTTTTACAAACGGAAAAACCGAAGTTTTGGCATCGCTTTTAAGTGATGATTTTAAGGTTGAATATCTGGATTTTTAATTGAATCGGTATTTACGTATTATATAATAAACGCAAACAAACATTAAGAAAAAGGACTATTTATCTAATATTTAGACAAATAATCTTCATCAAACAATTTATAAAATCTTTTAGGTATAGGCTCAGCATAATAATCTATGTCATTTTCTTTTAAGAAAGATACAAGTTTCATTTTCTCTTGATGCTTTCTTGAACCAATAGGATAACAGATATTTCTTAATCCAGCGGTAATTGGTTTATTATAATAATATGGCTTTTTAAAATCTACCTTTTGCTCAAAGATTAAATAATTTACAACATCTATGTCTGCTGAAAGTATCGCAGCATTTAGTGCACTTTCATTATTTTTGGTATATACATAATGTGAATCAGCTCCATGGCTAATTAGAAATTTCACTAAACTTAATTCAGCTTTACTAGCTGCAATCAAAGGTGTTCTAAATAAAGTGCTTTTCATCTCGGACACCTTATTTACATCTGCACCATACTTTATATATAACTTTAATAGCATAGTATCTCTAGTAAAAAAGGCATGAGTAAACGAAGACCAACTTTGAGAACCTATCTCCAACTCTTCAAAATTAGGGTCAGCTCCAAATTCCAATAATGCTTTTACTGCATTTTGTTTTTTACGAGCCGATGCTACTTGTAATAATGTAGCACCTGTAAATGGACTTTGTGTGTCAACCAAAATATCAGGATTATTTTTGAAGAACTTCTTTATAGATTTATAATCGTCTCGTTTCATATACTTTGCGGCTTGTTCCACTTTGGAACCTTCAAAAAGTGCATCAACAGAACGTATTCGTTCTTTAATTGCCATGTTTCTATGATGATTATCATTAACACAACTGGTTAAAATTACTGTAATTATAAATAATATTGCTGTTATTTTATTCATCACAATCTAAGGTTCATTTAATTTCGTGTGCTTTGAATTTTAATCCCTTACTACCACGAAACTCTACATAGCAGAAAGTCCAACCCGATAGGGAAACGCAAAAAAACTTCTTTTTTACTCCTTAAACCAGCTGGAATATTTTATGTAATTATTGGCTATGCGGTCTATTTGTCCGGAAATTAACTCTTGGCTAATGTCTTTTATTTTTACTGCGGGAACACCTGCGTAAATACTGCCCGATTCTACCCTGGTGTTTTGGGTTACTACGGCACCTGCGGCTATAATGCTGTTGCTTTCTATAACGCAATTGTCCATAATAATGCTTCCCATGCCTACCAAAACGTTGTCGTGAATGGTGCAACCGTGCACTATGGCGTTGTGCCCAATGGATACGTTGTTGCCAATGTTGGTTGGGGCGGTTTGGTATGTGGCGTGTATAACGGCGCCGTCTTGCACGTTTACTTTGTTGCCCATTTTTATGTAGTTGACGTCGCCACGAACTACGGCATTAAACCAGATACTGCATTGGGTACCTGCTACGACATCGCCCACTATAGTAGCGTTTTCGGCAATGTAACAATCGTCTGGTAATTGTGGTGACTTTCCGTTTACTGGTTTTATTATTGGCATGATGACTATTGATTATTTTTTATTGACTATTGAATACTTTACTGAAAATACGATAAAAGTTCCGATTTCTTGGAGGCTGAAACCATAATTTCTTTTCCGTTGCTTAACACAACACTTCCGCCCTTTCCTTTTACGTACTTTACAACTTCGTTTACGTTTACCAAATACGATTTGTGTACTCTGGCAAAGCTACAATCCATCAAAATATCTTCAAAATATTTTAAAGTTTTGCTTACTATTTTTTTCTTGTTGGTATTTAAATGAATTTCGGTGTAATTATCATCGGCTTTACAGAATAAAATATCGGCGGTATTGATAACTTCAAAACCATCTAATTGCGGAATGGTTATTTTCCCATTAACCGTATGGGTTTTTGGCACAAGTACTTGGTCTTGAAGTGCGTTTTCTTTGGTTTTGATTTCTGTTACATAATCGACTGCTTTAATAAGCGCGTCTATGGAAATGGGTTTCATTAAATAGTAGGAAGCATGGGCGTTTAAAGCATCTATAGCGTAATGGTTATAGGCGGTTACGAATATGGTTTCAAAATTAATATCGCCAACCTTGTCCAATAAATCAAATGCATTACCATACGGCATTTCTACATCCAGAAACACCAAGTCTAAATCGTTATTACGAATTAACACCAAAGCTTCTTCTACGTTGGATGCTTCACCAATAACGAATACATTGGGGCAATATTTTTTGAGATAATTTTTTAGAATATCTCTACTGGTTTCTTCGTCTTCTACTATGATGGCGGTTAGTTTCATCTAAAATATTTTTTATTCTTTATTATTATTTGCGCTTCGACAAGCTCAGCGTGACATTTTTATTTGAAATTCGCTTTGAAACTAAAATTCAAAAAATCGTAAATCAAAAATCGCAAATCGTTAATCCTTTAATCTTTTAATCCTTTTTCAAGGTTACAACAACCTTAGTCCCGCTGTCTTCTTCATCTTGGAAATCATCAATAAACACATCAACTTTATCTTTGTACATTTCATTTAAGATAGCCACACGTTTTTTAATATTCCCCATGCCTTTTGAGTTTTGCTTTTTCTGATGTTCGGTTTTTAGGGCTTTCGATTTTTGGTGTCCTATACCATCATCGGTAATGGTTATTTTTATTTCATCAGAATTGCTTTGTGTAATGGCAATATCTAATTTTCCTTTTACTTTTTTATAGCGCAAACCATGCCAAACAGCATTTTCTATATAAGGTTGCAATAACATGGGCGGAATTACAAAGTCGTTTATATGAATATTTTCATCTATAGTAATCTTATAATCGAACTTATCTTGAAACCTAAAATGTTCCAATTTGGTGTATAATTCCAAAAGCGCTATCTCTTTTTCCAAAGGAATAAAATCTTCTTCGCTATTTTCTAAAACGGCACGCATAAGCAGGGAAAAATCGGTTAAGTATTTATTGGCTGTGCGTTCATCATTAGAAGCTATAAAACTGTTTACTGAGTTTAGCGCATTAAAAATAAAGTGCGGATTCATTTGGCTTCTTAAACTTTTCAGCGCCAATAAATTATTTGCTAACCGTTGTTGCTTGATGTATTTGAACATTAAAAACCCAGCAACAAGCAACAACACAACACCGCCAATTAATGAGTAAATAATGATTTTTTGGCGTTTTGCCTGCTCTAAATTAAGTTGGTATTTACTTTCTGACAGTGCTCTATCACTCTCCAAACTTAATATCCTGTTTTGTTTTGCTACAATATCTTTACTAAACCGTGCTGCTTGCGATATTTCCTGCTCTTTCTTAGTGTATTGCTTATCTACCAAATCTACATAACTTTGGTAAGCGGTAAGAGCTTTATCAAACTCTCCTGCATCTCTATACACTTCTGAAAGTTTTCGAGTCGCATCTTTTTGTACAATTAAATCTTCTTTGGTGTCGGCTTCTTCAATACTTTTCTTCAAATATGGAATGGCATTCACATAATCTCTTTGAGACGCGTAAGCGTTACCTATTTTATAATTTTGCTTTTGGGGTGTTAAGGCACTTTCATTGTTAAAAACAGAATCTTTCTGTATATCCTTTATTTGTTTTAAAGCTTCTTTTCTCAGTTGAATTTCGCTTGAATAATTATTGGTTTCATTCTGAAAATCGGCTACTTTAATTTTTTCTTCAACAGCTCGTTTTTTATTTTGACTGTTAGCAAGTTTTAGCGATTCATTAAAAAACCCTTCTGCTTTTTGGGTTTCTCCTTTTGCATTGTAAACCTGAGCTATTTTTGAGTTTAAATCGGTAACTTTTGGCGAAATCAAATGCTTTTTTGCTACTTTTAAACCTTCGTTGTATGCGTTGATAGCCGCTTGATACGATTTTGTTAGCAAATTCACATCACCAAGTCCTTCGTAAAGTTCTACCAATTGCCAGTTCGACAATTCACTTTTATTAATCCCATTATATATTTGAAGGCTTTCTTGGTAGTTCTTGTTTAGTTTATACGCCGAAGCTAGCTTTAACTTAACCATATTGGTGCTTCTATTTTGAAGGCTGATTCGGTAGTTGGAAACCGCTAAATCATACTGTTTCCAATGCAAATAAATA
Source organism: Mariniflexile sp. HNIBRBA6329 (assembly GCF_043558645.1). Classification (NCBI taxonomy): domain Bacteria; kingdom Pseudomonadati; phylum Bacteroidota; class Flavobacteriia; order Flavobacteriales; family Flavobacteriaceae; genus Mariniflexile; species Mariniflexile sp. HNIBRBA6329. The sequence goes on from NZ_JBIFXS010000024.1 coordinate 20,444, forward strand.
TCGCCCAAAACCTCAAAAGCTTCGCCGTTTTCTTTTGAAGAATTACTAGCTCCCAACGCCTTTTCAATAAATTGAATGCTTTTTTTAGCATCCTTTTTTAAATGTGTCTCAGCCGAATCTATAAGCGATTTAAACAATTCAGGATTGATTCTGGAGTATTTTTTCTTGGAATATTGAATATCAGAAGTACTTGGTTGCACCTCAACTTTGATACGTTCGTTACTTTGAATCGTATAATAAACCGTTTCAAAATCTTTATGTTTTATGGTAAGCTCATCCCCTTTTCTGGCTTCAATTCTAAAATTCCCTATGTCATCGGTTGTCGTATAAGACCCACCATTTACTTCAATGTTTACATTCGGAATGGGGTTTTTAGTATCACTTTCAACCACCGATCCTCGAACCGTAAACCTCGGTTGGCTATTTAAGTTTTTACTATTCTCTTGTGCCAACAAAAGCGTGGTGCACAATAAAGCACATATAAACCTTATCTGTTTTAGAATCAACTTCATTATACTATTTTATAATAGCTAAACTTACGCACTTTACTTGATAAAATAAAATGAAGATTTCACAAAACAAGGTTGCTTTGATGCCAAAATGGTGTGTTTACGCAATTACCCGTTTCAGTTACTCATCCAAAACAAGCCTTTACTCATTCTTTGTTTTTTAAGAATTATGTTGCTTTTAGATTTACAGTATGAATCAAAAAACAAAAACATCATGAAAACACATTTTAAAACACTTGTATTTGGTATGGCATTCATAGGGTTTACGGCTTGTAATGCCAATAACAAAAAGCAACCTACTCCATACGCTCAAGTAGAAACAATAAAGCACGAAACCAACAAGCAATATATTAAAGTAGTTCTTTTATTGGATACCAGCAATAGTATGGATGGTTTAATAGACCAAGCCAAAGCACAACTTTGGGATATTGTAAACGAACTCTCGTATGCCAAATGCGGTACGGCTAAACCCAATTTAGAAATTGCACTATACGAATATGGCAACGATAGACTGAACAGTGCCGAAGGTTACATCCGTCAAGTTTTAGCATTTAGTAACGATTTGGATGACATCTCAAAAGAACTGTTTTCTTTAACAACAAATGGTGGCGAGGAATATTGCGGACAAGTGATTCAAACCTCTTTAAACCAATTGAATTGGGGCAAAAATCCAGATGATTTAAAACTCATTTTTATTGCAGGAAACGAGCCTTTTACACAAGGAAGACTTAACTATAAAGATGCTGCCGTTAATGCAAAAGAAAAAGGCGTTACCATAAATACCATTTTTTGTGGCGATTACAACCAAGGCATTTCAACATCGTGGAAAGACGGTGCCGCTTTAACACAGGGCGATTATATGGCAATAAACCAAAATCAAACAACAGTTCATGTGGTATCACCTTATGATGATGAGATTCTTATTTTAAATCAGAGATTAAATAAAACTTATGTTATTTATGGCAAAGTAGGAAAACAAAAAATGGCATTACAAGCTGAACAAGACACGAATGCCGAAACCTACAGTAAAGCCAATGCTGTAAGTAGAACCGTGAGTAAAAGTTCGCATTTATATAAAAATGACACATGGGATTTGGTAGATGCTGTTGAACTAAAAAAAATTTCGGTGGAAGCTTTAAAAGATGGTGGCTTGCCTGAAGAATTAAAAGGAAAATCGGCGTCTGAAGTAAAAAACCTCCGTTAAAAACGGAGGCTTTGATTTTCAGATTAGCCCCAAAGGGGCATTAGGCTCATTCATGAT
>NZ_JBIFXS010000025.1:0-21024 GCF_043558645.1 Mariniflexile sp. HNIBRBA6329
AGAAAATCCAATTCATCACAACTTACCTTGTATTGGTTTTGTAAGCCATCATGCGAGGCATAAATTAGTTTTCCAAGCGTTTCCAAATCATTTTCTTGCATGGCTATGGAAGCTTGAACGGCACGTTCGTTTTCTTGGATGACATATAGTGCTTTTTGATAGTTTTCAGGCGTAATTTTATGTTTTATGGATTCCAGATCAAATTCCGTAGCGTCTCTTAAGGCTTTTACATTCAACATTTCAGCAACCGATTCGCAAACAGAACGCCTATCGTTATAAGCACTATCAGATAAACTGTGTTTTACATTGGTGTTTATCAAAATAAGTTCGTGGTCTTTAAAATCGATTTTAAAAGGTTTTGATTTTACCGTTCTGCAATCTAGTAACAGCGCATGGTTTTCAATACCAAACATGCTGGCATATTGGTCCATAATACCACATTTAACGCCTACGTAGTTATGTTCGGCCTTTTGCGAAATTAAAATCATTTCGTGCTTGGTCAATCCTAAATTAAACAGCTCATTTAAACCAAAAACCACACTGTTTTCCAAGGCTGCAGAAGAGGACATGCCGGCACCTCCAGGGATATCGCCACCAAAAGCAATGTTAAAGTTACCCAAGGTTTTACTTCTGTTTTGTATTTCGGCAACCACTCCAAGTATGTAATTTTGCCAACTCCCCTGTGCTAGCGGTTTAAGTTTATCAAGAGAAAACTCAATGGTTTCACCTTTGTCGACAGCAAAAGCCATTGAGGTGTTTGCATCGCTTTTTTGGATGCCCGCAACAATACCCTTATCTGCGGCAGCGGGAAAAACGAAACCATCGTTGTAATCGGTATGTTCACCTATAATATTGATCCGTCCCGGGGAAAATATCATGAGAGGTTCTGCTTGGAACTTCTTAATAAAGCTGTTTTTTATGGTGTTGATTAATGTTGTGTTCATGTTTGATTTTATAATTAGTTACAATGAATTTCTAAGTATTAGTTTGTTGGCATTTTCTATTTGTAGTTGCTCTTTGTTACGTATCATTTTTGCCAAACGTTCTCCCATGTTGTTGAAATTAGTAGATATGGTTGTAATGCCACCTTCTACAATTTCCTTTAGAAGTGTGTCGTTGTAAGAAATGATTCCTATGTCTTTTGAAAGCGTAAATTCTTTTTCCTTAATTTTTTTGATAGCTATTAATAGGCTTTTGTCATCAGGTATTATATAGACCTCTCCTTTCTTTAAGTCCTTATTTTGTAAGGAGTTAATAACTTCGTTTGTAATAGCGTTTAATTGACAAAAATCTTTGAATCCTTTTAGCATGCCTTGGGGCTGCCTATTGTGGTTAAAAAGGAGAATGATTTTTTTATAATGCTGAATGTATGACAATGCCTTGTTTAGGTTGTTGAAAATATCTTTTTCAAAATTTTGATAGATACCTGAATATTCAGATAGTTCTGGGTGTGTTTGGTCTAGTATGTAAACCTTGTCTTTGGGAAGTGCCTCTAAAACCAAATGGGTGTTTTTTAAATTGGCTGGCATAATCACGTAATGGTTGTATGTGCCCACGTTTTCTTGGATCAATTTACTGAACATGTCTTCATTAAAATGATGGAAATAGGTGTCTACACGAACGTTTTTTCCAAGATTATTAATAAATGAAGTATATAAATCTTCTTTAAATGAATTGAGTTCGTCAAACAATAAAAATACTTTTTGGGAAACTTCGATATTGTCATTTATAAGGTAATAGCCCTTTCCAACTACGGATTGTATGATACCTCTGTTTTTCAGTTCGTTAAAAGCCATTAAAACCGTATCCCTGGAAAGTTTGTGAGCATCTCGAATACTGTTTAGGGACGGTAGTTGATCTCCTTTTTTTAAAGTACCAGAAACGATAGCATCTTCAATGGAAGCTATAATCTGCTTATATTTAGGGATGCTTATTTGTTTTTTTACCCGAATCATGCTCATGTGGCAAAGGTAAAAAAAATATTAAATAAAACTAGTAGGTACTGGTATGTTTTTGTGTGATTATATTTGATTTTAGGAATTATTAGGGATCAATCTCAAAAGTTGTGTGTGAATTGAAATAAGATTACGATTTTTGTAAAAAAAAGCACTTTGGACAATTACCTAGATCTATTAAAATTGATTCTTCCTGAGTTTTTAATCAACCATTTTGATTTAGTTAAAAACACAAAAAATGGAGAAGTCATGCATCTCTATTTTGAAGAACGAAAAGCAGTTCCAAAAGAAGAAACATCGAGAACACTCATAGCTCATGGTTTTCATAAGGAAGTCACTATTCAAGATTTTCCCTTAAGAGGTAATACCGTATATCTTCATGTCAAACGCCGTAGATGGTTAGATAAACAAACAAATGAAGTGGTTCAAAGAGATTGGAATTTAGTAGCCCAGGGAACACGGATGACCACCGAGTTCGCTGCTTTTTTAAAAGAAATTAGCAGATACTAAAGCTTACGATTGCCATACTATAGGTGGTTTTTATAATATTGATGGTAAAAAATTTAGCAGACAATATCGAGACTATCTCAGTGAATTTAAAGTCTGGAAACAAAAACCACACGCCAAGCAATGGCTTATCTTTCCAGAGAACATTGGAGCTTATTTATCTATCGATGAAACAGCTCTTTCTAAAGGAGAGTTCTATACCATTATTACCAATAAAAAAGCTAAAGGAAAAAAGGGCTGTATTGTGGCAATTTTTGCAGGCACAAAAGTTGAGCCTATTGTAAAAACAGCTTCTCACTATATCAGCTAAAAAAAGAGCAGCGGTGAAAGAAATCACATTAGATATGGCTAACTCAATGAAAACCATAGCAAAGAAATGCTTCCCTAAAGCCATACATGTTACAGATCGATTTCATGTACAAAAACTAGCTTTAGAAGCTTTACAAGACATAAGAATCAAACACCGATGGCATGCTATAGACTTAGAAAACGACGCCATTAAAATAGCCAAATCCGCTAACAAAACATATAAACCACAGCTTTTTAGTAATGAAGATACTAGAAAACAACTCTTAGCCAGAAGCAGATATTTACTCTATAAATCACCCTCAAATTGGACTGAAAATCAATATGAAAGAAGCAAAATACTCTTTAATGAATACCCCGACATCAAAAACGCCTTTGGATTGGTACAAGGGCTTCGAAATATTTTTAATTCAGCTAAATCAATAGAAATAGCATATACCAAACTCGCACATTGGTATAAAGAGGTGGAACAATCTGGCTTTAGAGCTTTTAGAACAATAGCAAATACCATAACGGCAAACTATCGTTCAATACTCAATTATTTTATTAATAGAAGCACAAACGCAGCTGCAGAATCTTTTAATGCTAAAATTAAAGCATTCAGAAGTCAATTTAGAGGTGTCAAAAATGTAGAATTCTTCCTTTTTAGATTAACCTCAATTTTTGCGTAAACACAACAATTGCTCTTGATCCAGATTAACCTCAATTTTTGCGTAAACACAACAATTGCTCTTGATCCATTATTAGGAAATAAAAATCCAATAATTAATGCAGTTGGATTTTGTTTATAGCTTTAAATTATTTGTGCGTAAAGGGAGTTGGAATAACCTGTGATTTGGTTGTGCAAATGGTTGTAGAGGCTATGAATATATTTCATTAAAAACAATAAAACCTTGCTAATCATATAATTAGCAAGGTTTTGATTTAGGATGATATCCTACTTAGTGACCGGGCTGGGATTCGAACCCAGGACCCTTTCATTAAAAGTGAAATGCTCTACCAACTGAGCTACCAGGTCATTTTTTTGTTGTGCTACCGTGTTGTTGTTAGCGGGTGCAAATATAAAACCTATTTTCAATAAAACAAGGCTTTTTTTAAAGATTTTTTTGTTTTTTTGCATCTCTTAAACGTATGTTTTTAATAATCAATTTATAACGTTAAAAATGATTGTAATTTTAATTGGATATATGGCTTCCGGTAAATCTACTATGGGGCGAATTTTAGCAAAAAAACTAAACTATGAGTTTCTAGATTTGGATGATTATATAGAGAAAAAAGAAAGTTCAACCATAAAAGATATTTTTAAATTAAAAGGAGAGATCCATTTTAGAAAGTTAGAAACACAATATTTAAGTGAATTGCTGGCGACTAAAACCAACTTAGTTTTATCACTAGGTGGAGGAACACCATGCTACAGCAACAATATGGATGTGATTTTGAAGGCACCTAACGCAAAAAGTATTTACTTAAAAGCCTCTATACCTACTTTGATTGAACGATTAAAGAATGAGAAGGGAAAGCGCCCACTAATAGCTCACATTGAAACTGACGAGTTGTTAGCCGAATTTATAGGAAAGCATCTTTTTGAACGCTCACAGTTTTATAGTTTGGCAAACGTAACTTTAGCAACCGATAACAAAACAGAAAAGGACATTATTGAAGAATTAGTGCTTCAATTATTCTAAAACCACTTCAAATTTTTTACCATCTAGCACTACATTAACATGTTCATGTAGCGAGGTTGATAGCGAAATACCTTTAAAATCGGCTTTTACAGGGTATTTTTTATGGTTTCTGTTTACTAAAACGGCCGTTTTAAACTGTTTTAAAGGTACATTTAAAAAATGCTTTACACCATAAATTAGGGTAGTGCCAGAATTTAGAACATCATCTACCAAGACAAACGATTTGTTTTCATAATCTGAAACCGGAATAGATGTTTTTATAGGTAAATGCGGATTTTTTTTATCAATACTCACTTTACAAAGTATCGGGTTAATGTCTGATATTTTTTGAAGTACCGTTTTCAATTTCTTCGCAAAAATATAGCCATTGCTATCTATACCAGCTAAAATAACCTCTTTTTCATATACATTGCTTTCATATATTTGAAACGCAATACGTCTTATTTTATGGTTAATCTCGTCGTGGTTTAATATCACATTATTGGTAACGTTCATAGTAGTTGCATTGTATTAAAGGTTAAAATTACTCATTTTTACCTGTTTCTTTTAATTTTTTTCAAAGGAAGTTTTTTTCTAAATAGTTGTTTCCTTTCTAAAATTAGGAATTTTTATTTTTTGGAATTTGGAATTTTTATTTTTGGAATTTTATACTTTATTCCTCCGAATCATCATCCTTAAAACCATCAATATCCCTTCGGTCTTTTTTTGTCGGTCTGCCAACACCTTTTTTTCTATAATAATCTTTAGAGTATTTTAAAAGCTCTTGTGCTTCAAACTGTTCTTTAGGTGTGGTATCGGTTCTGTAAATATCCACTAATTTGGCACCAACTCTACTTTCAGGAATGTCGTTTATGGTAAGTCGGTAGTTTATTTGGTCTTTGCGCAACTCAATAATATCCTGGGCGTAAACTTCTCTGCTAGGTTTTACAATTTCTTGGTTTACCCTTATATGACCTTTTTTACAGGCTGTTGTTGCTAGTGTTCTTGTTTTGTAATATCTAACACACCATAAATACTTATCTATACGCATACAATTATTGAAAAAACTACGTTAATGTTGTTATGCAAAATTATTTTAAATTGTATCTTGCGCCTCAAAAATAAGGAATATTGAAACATTTTTTTTAAGATTTATTAAATCAAAAAAAGAATTTACAACGAACCTGCTAAGAAAATTGAATAAACACATGAATTTAAGAAAAGTAAGTTTATATCTGTTATGTTTAACTGTTGGAGTACTATCATGTAAAAAAGATGATGAACCAGATCCTGTAGTGATTGAAATTAGAGATAGAGCAGAACAACAGATAGAGGATATGGTTTCTCTAAACGCATATCTAGACACGCACTATTATAATTCTGAAGAAATAGAATCTTTGGGTACGAGTGTTAGTATTTCAGATATTGTTATCTATGAATTAGCAGAGGGACAAACAGCGGCAGACGTGCCTGTTGGACATACATTGTTAAGAACCGCTGTTGGAGCGCCTAAAACAACCACCTATGCTGATACAGATTACGAGTTTTATGTGCTTTCGTTAAACCAAGGTGGCGGTACACAATCGCCTAAATTTTGTGATAGAATCCGTTTTAATTACGAAGGTTTTACATTAGATGATGTAGTGTTTGATTATTCAGTAAATCCATTCGTTAGTAATTTAATAGGAAATGGTGTAGATGATTTTGGATTAATTATTGGTTGGAGTAAAGTGATACCCGATTTTAATACTGCTGAAAGTTTTGTTGAAAATAGCGATGGTACAGTTAGTTATGTGAATAAAGGCGTGGGCATTATGTTTTTGCCATCCGGTTTGGCTTACTTTTCAAGTGCAACAACAGGAATTGCTGCTTATTCTCCAATAATTTTCAAATTTGAATTGTTGCAAATGTCTGAAAACGATCATGATGGTGATGGTGTTCCTTCATATCTTGAAGATTTAAATGGAGATAGGGGTTTTTTGGTAAACTATGATGATTTAACCGATACTACTGATGATGATACTGATGGTGATGGTACTCCAGATTACATTGATTTAGACGATGATGGTGATGGTATTTTAACCATTGATGAAGATATAAATAAAGACGGCGACCCAACTAACGACGATTCAAATGGAAACGGTATTCCTAATTATTTAGACAAAACCGATAAAATAAAAAAGAGCTAAATAAGTAGTAGATATAAACAAAAAACCTCGCAAATCGCGAGGTTTTTTGTTTTATAAAAGTTTGTTTATAGTAATAAGGATAAACTTAAAATTAACTGTTCAGGTCTAGTATCTAATCTGCTGGTTCCTATACCGTTGTTGTTTAAAAAGGTTGCTTCATTATCACTAAATCCACGTTCGTATCTTAAATCGATACCAACTTTATTAAAGTTAAGCCCAATACCAAAATTTAATCCAATTGAAAATTCATCTTCAACATCATTTATTGAAATACCATCAAATTCAGTATCTAAAATATATTGTAATGAAGGACCTCCAAAAACACTGAGTGGGCCTATTACTTTTACACCAACTAATAGTGGGGCATCTAGTTTTTGCATTTTAAAACTATCATCGTTGTAATCACTTTTTGTGCTTGTATAAACCAACTCTGGTTTAAAATAAATTTGGTTTCCAATTTTTCCAAATACACCAATATGGTAACCAACGTTTCTGTCAGGATGTTGTGCATTATCACCAATAGACTCGAAATAAGCGCCATTGGCATTGTAGTTTAATCCACCTTTCAAACCAAAACCAGTGCCAGATTGTGCGTAGGTATAAGACAATGTTGCTACTAAAAATAAAGCTAGTAAAACTGTTTTTTTGCTAGCATTCAATTTACTTTTTAAATGTTTCATGATTTTCTTTTTTAATTAGACTTGAGATTTTTATTTTTCAAAATTATAAAATACTACTTCCTTATATGTTATATAATTCTTTGGGTTTTTTATATGATACAAATGAATTTAACATCTAGAATATTTGTTAATTGAAAATTAGATGTTATCAAAAACGCTGCCAAAAGCAAATTATTTTCTTTTCATAACAATCAATATCATTTTTCAGTTATTTATCTTTGCCAACCAAAGTGCTATTTTAATATACGTAGCCAACATATAAAAGCGATAAAAACACTAGATGAAATTTGAATTAAAAGCGAAAGATACACAAAGTCAAGCACGAGCAGGAACTGTTACCACCGATCATGGCGTTATTGAAACGCCTATTTTTATGCCAGTTGGTACTGTGGGAACTGTAAAAGGGGTGCATCAACGCGAATTGAAAGACGAAATAAATCCAGATATTATTCTAGGAAATACCTACCATTTATACTTACGTCCTCAAACCGATATTATTGAAAAAGCGGGCGGACTTCATAAATTCATGAATTGGGATAGAAACATTTTAACCGATTCCGGAGGATATCAAGTATATTCACTTTCAGCAAATAGAAAAATTAAGGAAGAAGGTGTTAAGTTTAAATCGCATATTGATGGCAGTTACCATACCTTTACACCTGAAAATGTGATGGAAATTCAACGAAGCATTGGTGCCGATATTATTATGGCTTTTGATGAATGTACACCATACCCTTGTGATTATAACTACGCTAAACGCTCGATGCACATGACGCACCGTTGGTTAGATAGATGCATCAATCATTTAGCAAAAACACCTTTAAAGTACGATTACAACCAAGCGTTTTTTCCTATTGTACAAGGAAGTACTTATAAAGATTTGAGAAAACAATCTGCCGAATATATTGCCAATGCAGGTGCTGTTGGTAATGCTATTGGCGGACTCTCAGTAGGAGAACCTGCTGAAGAAATGTATGCCATGACCGAAGTGGTTACCGCTATTTTACCCGAAGATAAGCCTCGTTATTTAATGGGTGTTGGTACGCCCATCAATATTTTAGAAAATATAGCGTTAGGTATTGATATGTTTGATTGTGTGATGCCAACCCGAAATGCCAGGAACGGTATGTTGTTTACGGCATATGGTACCATCAACATTAAAAATAAAAAATGGGAAGCCGATTTTTCACCAGTAGACGAGATGGGAATAACCTTTGTAGATACCGAATATACCAAAGCCTATTTAAGACATTTGTTTACAGTAAATGAATTGTTAGGTAAACAAATAGCAACTATACACAATTTAGGGTTTTATTTATGGTTGGTTCGCGAAGCAAGAAAACATATATTAGCAGGCGATTTTAGAACTTGGAAAGACCAAATGGTAAAACAAATGGATAATCGTTTGTAGTTTATAGATGAAGATATTAGACTGGTACATATTAAAACGCTATTTGTTAACATTTTCTATGATGTTGTTGCTGTTTATTCCTATTGGAATAACAGTGCATCTTGCTGAAAAAATTGGTAAAATATTAGAAAATGAGGTGCCAATTGGTGAAGTGCTTTGGTATTTTCTTGATTTCACTATTTATTATGCGCATATTCTTTTTCCATTATTTTTATTCTTATCGGTTATTTGGTTTACTTCTAAGTTAGCTAACAATACAGAAATTATAGCTTTTTTAAGTTCTGGTGTATCGTTTTCCAGATTTTTACGCCCTTATATATATGGGGCAATTATTGTAGCTATATTATCATTAATATTGGGTCTTTATTTGGCTCCTAAAGCAAGTGAAGGTTTTAATGACTTTACTTATAAATATTTGTATAGAGGTAAAACTGCCTTTGAAGAAACGGACCAAAATGTTTTTAGGCAAATTAATGATAACGACATCATTTATGTGAGTAGCTTTGATGTAGCGAATAAAAACGGAAGTAATTTCACCTTAGAGCATTTTAAAAAGAATAAGCTAGAGTATAAAATTACGGCAAGCAATATTAAATATATTGAAGAAGATACTACGTATAGGTTAACAAATTATGTGAAACGATATGTTGGTGTAAATGAAGATGAATTAGAAATTCTTCCAACAAAAGACACCCTTTTTGCATTTGATGTAGACGATTTAATCCCCGTTATTTACGCAGCTGAGACTAAAATGTATGGTGATTTAAGACAGTTTATAGCCAAAGAAGAGGCTAGAGGCTCATCAAACGTTGGGCGTTTTAAATTGGTATTGTACAGAAAATGGAGTTTGCCGGTTTCTGTGTTTATTTTAACCATTATAGCAGTGGCTGTTTCTTCAAAAAAACGTCGCGGTGGTATGGGGATTAATTTAGCAGTAGGTATTTGTGTTGCGATGGTTTTTGTGTTTTTCGATAAAATTTTCGGTGTTATGGCAGAACAATCCGATTTTTCGCCATTAATAGCCGTTTGGTTTCCAAATGTTATTTTTGGTATTCTTGCCATTTTCCTTTTGCGCAATGCTAAACGTTAAGCTAAAAAATCACTTACATCTGCATTTTTTGGTTTTTATAGCTGGTTTTACCGCTATTTTAGGTGAATTGATTACCATTACAGCCATTCCTCTAGTTTGGTTTAGAATGGTAATGGCGGCTATTTTAATTTTTATTTATGTTAAAATAGCTAAGATTGATGTGAAAATTAGTCCAAAATCCATTCTTAGATTATCGGTTGCGGGTATCATTATAGCTTTACATTGGATTACCTTTTTTGGAGCCATAGATGCTTCAAACGTATCCATAACGCTAGCTATGTTTTCTTGTGGTGCTTTTTTTGCATCGTTAATAGAGCCCATTATTTATAAACGTCGTATTATTTGGTACGAAATCCTCTTCGGAATTATTGTTATCATAGGCGTTTTTGTTATTACAAAAAGCGAATTAAAGTATATAAATGGCATTGTTTTAGGAATCACATCAGCATTTTTATCATCACTTTTTGCAGTGATGAACGGCAAATTTTTAAAAGAACATACGGCAACGGTTATTTCATTTTACGAATTTTTAAGTGGTGTTTTATTTATATCTATTTATATTTTAATTTTTGGAAGTGGTTTTTCCACAGAATTCTTTAACCTAAGTGGTTCAGATTTTAGCTATCTTTTTATTTTAGCCTCCGTTTGTACTGCTTACGCCTTTATTGCCGCAGTGCACGTAATGAAAGTAATAAGTCCGTATACCGTAGTTTTAAGCTACAATATGGAACCGATTTACGGTATTTTTATGGCCATTTTTTTGTTTCCTGAAAAGGAATATATGAGCACCTCTTTTTATTATGGAGCTGTTGTAATTATTATAACCGTTTTACTAAATGCAGTCCTAAAAAACTTAAGATTGTTAAAATCAAAGTTTTCATAAACCTATATCAAAATTAAAAGTTTTTCTATTCTATTTTAGAATGCTTACTTTTGTAAAGAAGTTTAATAGAGCCAACATTTTTAGATTTTTCTTAGTTTAAAATGAAAAAATATGTAGGTTTGTACACTAACTTAAGATTAATAGCCAAAACAAAATTCTTATGGAATATTTAGAATTTGAACTACCCATAAAAGAGCTTGAAGACCAATTGCAGAAATGTAAAATTATTGGTGAAGAGAGTGAAGTAGATGTTACTGAAACATGTACAAACATCGAAAAAAAATTAGCGGCCACACAAAAAGAAATTTATAAAAACCTTACGCCTTGGCAACGTGTACAAATGTCTCGTCATCCAGATAGACCTTATGTTTTAGATTATATTCGTGCTATTTGTGGCGAATCTTTCTTAGAACTGCATGGGGACAGAAGCTTTAAAGATGATAAAGCGATGATTGGTGGTTTAGGTAAAATTGGAGATCAAAGTTTTATGTTCATTGGTCAACAAAAAGGATACAATACTAAAACACGCCAATATAGAAATTTTGGAATGGCGAACCCAGAGGGGTATAGAAAAGCGCTCCGTTTAATGAAATCTGCCGAAAAGTTTGGCATTCCTGTAGTAACACTTATTGATACTCCAGGTGCATTTCCAGGTTTGGAAGCTGAAGAACGCGGACAAGGAGAAGCCATTGCTAGAAATATTTTAGAAATGACCCGTTTAAAAGTGCCAATCATTACAGTTATTGTGGGTGAAGGAGCCTCAGGTGGAGCATTGGGTATTGGTGTTGGCGATGTGGTTTTAATGCTTGAAAACACATGGTATTCCGTAATTTCTCCAGAATCCTGCTCATCAATTTTATGGCGTAGTTGGGAATTTAAAGAACAAGCAGCAGATGCTCTAAAATTAACCGCTACTGATATGAAAAAGCAGAAGTTAGTTGATGAAATTATAAAAGAACCACTAGGAGGTGCGCATAGAGATAGAGAAAAAACTTTTTCAGCGGTTAGCAATGCCATTATCAAAAATTTTGAAGAGCTTAAAAACTTATCACCAAAAGATTTAGTAACAAAACGAATGGACAAATATTCCAATATGGGTGTGTTTAAAGGCTAACACGTTTAATAATCATATTAGTAAAAAATCTGAAGCTTAAAACTTCAGATTTTTTTTGTGTTATTGACAATATTTATAAGTTATTAACAGTTAGATTGTTAAAGACTAGTTAACAATCATAAGTTATTTTTTAATTAAAAAGAAGTTCTTTTTAGTTACTTTCGCAGTTATGAAACAACCCGACCAAATTAGAGGATTTAAAGTAGACAAAAGCACACTCATAAGTCTTGAGAAAGGCAAAATACCTCCTCAAGCACTTGATTTAGAAGAGGTTGTGTTGGGGGCGATGATGATTGATAAAAAAGGTGTCGATGAAGTTATCGATATTTTAAGTCCTGATGCATTTTACAAAGAAGCGCATCAACACATATTTAGCGCAATTTTTCAGTTGTTTGAAAATAGTGAGCCAATCGACTTATTAACCGTTTCAACACAGTTAAAGAAAAATTCAAAGCTAGAACTCGCTGGAGGTGATTTTTACCTCATTTCTTTAACCCAAAAAGTATCATCTTCAGCGCATATTGAGTTTCATGCACGTATCATTTTACAAAAATTCATCCAACGTAGTTTAATTAAAATTTCAAGTGAAATTATTGAAGATTCGTATGATGAAACCAAAGATGTTTTCGACTTACTGGACCAAGCCGAATCAAAATTATACGAAGTTACCCAAGGAAATATTAAAAAATCGAGTGAAACCGCTCAAGAATTGGTAATCCAAGCCAAAAAGAAAATTGAAGAAATTTCAAATAAAGAAGGGCTTAGTGGTATTCCAACAGGGTTTAATAAACTGGATAAATTAACATCGGGTTGGCAACCATCCGATTTAATTATTATTGCTGCACGTCCTGGTATGGGTAAAACGGCATTAACCTTGTCTATGGCAAGAAATATTGCGGTCGATCAAAATATACCCGTAGCATTTTTCTCGTTAGAGATGGCTTCGGTACAATTAATTACCCGTTTAATTTCTAGTGAAACGGGACTGTCTTCAGAAAAATTAAGAACCGGAAAACTAGAAAAGCACGAATGGGAACAGCTAAATGTAAAGGTAAAAGGCCTTGAGAAAGCACCTTTATTTATAGATGATACACCATCGCTTTCTATTTTCGATTTACGTGCAAAAGCACGTCGTTTATCGTCGCAACATGGTATTAAACTTATTATGATTGATTATTTGCAATTAATGACAGGTGGAAGTAACCATGGTGGAAACCGTGAGCAAGAAATCTCGATGATTTCCAGAAATTTAAAAGCCTTGGCTAAAGAATTGAACGTTCCTGTAATAGCTTTATCGCAATTATCACGAGCAGTTGAAACTCGTGGAGGTAGTAAGCGCCCATTACTTTCTGATTTACGTGAATCGGGAGCAATTGAGCAAGATGCGGATATTGTAAGTTTTATTTACCGACCTGAATATTATAAAATTGACGAATGGGATGATGAAGAGCGTTCTCCAACCGAAGGTCAAGGGGAGTTCATCGTTGCAAAGCACCGTAATGGTGGTTTGGAAAACATCCGTTTGAAATTTATTGGGCATTTAGGTAAATTTGATAATTTAGATGATTTTGATTCGCCATTCGAGTTCCATTCTAAAATGAATGCAGCGGCAAATGATGATACGTTTAAATCTGATGCTTTTAAAGCAAGCCCAGACCAAGCCTTTGGCAGTTCATTTAACGATGATGATGATAACGACGTACCATTTTAAATCTAATCTTCTGTTAAACCAATTCGGAAAGGAGAAAAAATTAAGTATCTTTCTCAACTAATTTGAAATTTACATTTTCATTGAACACGAGAAAACTCATAATTATTTTTTCATTTTTCATTATCAATTATAGTGCGTTTGCCTCCTATATCCTTATTCCTATGGATGCAGATGGCCAAAAAAATCATCTAAAAGCATACGGGTTAACCTATTGGATACTCAGTAAAGAACAAAAAGTTAAATGGTTGCTTAATTACCGTGGCGGGTCGTTTTTATTGCCCGATACCCAAGAAATTCAACGCGAATGCCAAATTAGAGGCATTTCTTTTGAAGTCCTTTCCGATGCTAAAACCGAAACTATTTTAGAGGAAATTAGCAGCCCAAGCCAAAATATGGAAGCGGTTGTTTTAGAAAAAGCACCTAAAGTTGCAGTTTATACACCCAAAGGAAAACTACCTTGGGACGATGCTGTAACCATGGTATTGCAATATGCTGAAATTCCATACGAAACCATTTACGATGAAGAAGTGCTAAACGACGGACTTTTGGCATTCGATTGGTTGCATTTACACCATGAAGATTTTACTGGACAATACGGTAAATTTTATGGCGCTTACAAAGCGGCTTCTTGGTATATTGAAGAAAAGAAAGAAGCTGAAGCCTTGGCAACAAGGTTAGGTTATAGCAAAGTGTCTCAAGAAAAAAGGGATGTAGCTTTAAAAATAAGAGATTATGTTATTGGTGGCGGTTTTATGTTTGCTATGTGCAGTGCAACCGATAGTTTTGATATAGCCCTATCAGCAGAAGGAATAGATATTTGCGAACCCATGTTTGATGGCGATGGAAGCGAATCGGGTTACCAAAACAAAATAGATTACAATAAAACTTTCGCGTTTACCAATTATATTTTGGAAAGAAACCCTAATATTTACGAGTTTTCTTCAATAGATATGACGCAAAAACGTATGGTATCCAAGGAGTCCGATTATTTTTCTTTAATGGAATTTTCAGCAAAATGGGATCCCATACCAACCATGTTATGCCAAAACCATACCGCTTTGGTAAAAGGTTTTATGGGGCAAACAACAGCTTTTACAAGAGATGAAATTAAGTCGAATGTATTGGTAATGGGTGAAACTAAATCCAACGGAGAAGCAAAATACATTCACGGTATTAAGGGAAAAGGATTTTTTACTTTTTATGGCGGTCACGACCCCGAGGATTATCAGCATAGGGTAGGAGACTCTAAAACCGAACTCGATTTGCATCCAACATCTCCAGGATATCGTTTAATTTTAAACAACGTGTTATTTCCTGCAGCTAGAAAGAAAAAGCAGAAAACCTAATTTTAATCAGCGTCTTCAATAATTACAACGCGTTTAAAAGTGTAGATAAAACCATCAGCACCAGAGCCGGTGGTAGTTATGTTTTGGTCTATTACCAACTCAGTTGCGTCAAATGTTAATTTTCCAAATTCATTGGATTCAATTGTAAGAAATAAATCATTCACTTCACCTTCGCCTTCAACTTCGGTAATCGAGTATGTATAGGTACCAGTATCCAGCCCATCTTCTACATCTGTAGCGTTAGTGTTGTTAACTACTAATTTATTGGTGTCTTCATTAAAAGTCCAAATAATTTTATCTAATTCAAAATCATTATCTACACCTGAAACACTACCACTAACATTGGTAAGATGCCAATAGGTTTTATAAACTTGTTGTTTACTATCATCATTGCTAATAGAGCAGTTCGTTAAAGTAATAAAGCTTAAAAATGTGATTAAAATATAATGTTTCATATTGCTGAAAATTTGGGTTATTTATTTTTTAAATTGATGTGATTAAATCTAAAAGGTTGCGTTATTATACAGCAAATTTGATTTTTTAATTCTATTTTTAGAATCTGAATTTAGATATCATTTTTATACAGGAGAACCATATGAAATTCTATCAAAAGCAAATAAAACTGAAACCATGCCCGAGAGGATTCCATTTAATTACAGAAATTGTAGAGGATGCACTTCCTGAAATAAATCAAATAAATATAGGGCAATTACAAGTATTTATGAGGCATACTTCGGCAAGTTTATCGATAAACGAAAATGCGGATTTTACGGTAAGAACCGATTTTGAAAGCCATTTCAATAAGATGGTTCCTGAAAATGCACCATATTATAAGCATACTTATGAAGGTTCAGATGATATGCCTGCACATATTAAAGCATCATTATTGGGTGCTTCTGTACAAATTCCTATAACAAACGGAAAATTGAACTTAGGAATATGGCAAGGGATATATCTGTGTGAGCACAGAAATCATGGTGGTTCAAGAACTATTGTAATTACAGCTTTTGGGGTATAAAAAAATCCGATTCTTTCGAACCGGATTTTTAATATATTAAGCGAATATAATAAGTTTAACAATAGGCGAAAACGCCTTATTTTACTTTCTCTACTACGGCTTTAAAAGCCTCAGGGTTATTCATAGCTAAATCTGCTAAAACCTTACGGTTTAATTCAATGTCATTAGCTTTTAATTTTCCCATAAATTGAGAATAAGATAATCCATGTACTCTGGCACCAGCGTTAATACGCGTTATCCATAATGCACGGAATGTTCTCTTTTTGTTTCTACGGTCTCTATACGAATATTGCATCGCTTTTTCAACCGCATTTTTTGCTACTGTCCAAACGTTTTTACGACGTCCGAAGTAACCTTTTGCTTGTTTTAGAACCTTTTTTCTTCTGGCTCTTTTTGCTACAGAATTTACTGATCTTGGCATAATTTTAATTGTTTTTTTGTAGTAGGCGGCCGATAATCGACACTTTTTATTTTTTCAACAATCATAAATCAAAAATCTACAATCATTAATCTTCTGGCCTAACTCCAGGGTTTATAATTTATTTAACCGGTTAAAAAGTTGTTACTTTAAGCGTAACATTATTTTAACATTATTCTCATCCGCTTTATGTACTAATGTATCATGCGTCAAAGCGAGCTTACGTTTTTTAGACTTCTTTGTTAAGATGTGACTTTTAAAAGCGTGCTTTCTTTTTATCTTACCAGTACCAGTTAGCTTAAAGCGTTTTTTGGCACTAGATTTTGTTTTCATTTTAGGCATTTTCTTTTCCTAGGTTTTAATTAATTCGCTTAATTATCTTTATGCTGAATATTAATCAGCTATTTTTATTTTTTAGGGGCAATAAACATAGTCATACGTTTACCTTCCAATTGTGGCATTTGCTCTACTTTACCAAACTCTTCAAGATCTTGGGCCAATCTTAATAATAAAATTTGTCCTTGCTCTTTAAAAACGATGGAACGTCCTTTAAAGAAAACAAACGCTTTAAGTTTAGCACCTTCTTTTAAGAATTTTTCGGCATGTTTCTTTTTGAAATCATAATCATGATCATCGGTTTGAGGTCCAAATCGAATTTCTTTAATTACAACTTTGGTAGCCTTTGCTTTAATTACCTTGTCACGTTTCTTCTGTTCGTAAAGAAACTTTTTATAATCCATAACTTTACAAACAGGAGGATCTGCATTTGGCGAAATCTCTACTAGATCAAATCCTTGCTCGTCTGCTATTTTTAAAGCATCTCTGGTAGAATATACACCTATTTCAACATTGTCGCCTACAAGACGCACGTTGGGTGCACTAATCTTAGAGTTAATTCTATGTTTATCCTCTTGTGAAACCCTTTTGGCGGGTTGCGATTTTCTTCTAATTGCTATGGCTATATAATTTTAAGTTAAACTTATTTTAAAACGATTTTAACGTTTTGCTTATTTCTGTTTTTATAATTTTTGAGAAGTCTTCAATAGAAATCATTCCTAAATCTTCTCCTCCATGTTGACGCACACTTATCTTGTTTTCCTTTTCTTCTTGTTCACCTATGATAATCATATAAGGGTGTTTTTGCATTTCTGCTTCCCTAATTTTCTTACCAATAGTTTCATTTCTATGGTCTACAAGGGCGCGAATTTCGTCATTTTCTAGCAAATTTAAAACTTTTTCAGCGTATTTTTCATATTTCTCACTAATTGATAGTATAATAGCTTGGGTTGGCATCAACCAAAGCGGGAAATTACCAGCTGTATGTTCTAATAAAATAGCAATGAAACGTTCCATGCTTCCAAAAGGAGCACGGTGAATCATTACAGGGCGGTGTAATTCGTTGTCGCTACCTTTATAGGTTAAGTTGAAACGCTCTGGTAAATTGTAATCTACTTGAATAGTTCCTAATTGCCATTGTCTCCCTAAAGCATCCTTTACCATAAAATCCAGTTTTGGACCATAAAATGCAGCTTCACCAGTTTTAACAGTATAGTTTAAACCTTTGTCAATAGTTGCGCTCATAATAGCATTTTCTGCTTTCTCCCAATTTTCAAGGCTACCTATATATTTATCTGGATTTTCAGGATCTCTTAATGAAACTTGCGCTGTAAAGTTTTCAAATCCTAAAGAGCCAAATACATAAAGCACCAGATCTATCACGTTTTTAAACTCAGCATCCAATTGGTCTGGAGTACAAAACAAATGCGCATCATCTTGAGTAAAACCTCTTACACGGGTTAGTCCGTGCAATTCGCCACTTTGCTCATATCTATATACCGTACCAAATTCAGCATAGCGCTTTGGTAAATCTTTGTAACTCCACTGGCTGTTATTGTAAATCTCACAATGGTGTGGGCAGTTCATAGGTTTCAACAAAAACTCTTCACCATCTTTAGGTGTGCTTATTAGTTGAAAACTGTCAGCACCATATTTGGCATAATGCCCTGAAGTAACATACAGTTCTTTTTGTCCAATATGAGGCGTTACCACCATTTCATACCCAGCTTTCTTTTGAGCCACTTTTAAAAAGTTCTCCAAGCGTTCGCGTAAAGCAGCCCCTTTAGGTAACCACAAAGGTAAACCTTGACCAACTTTTTGCGAAAACGTAAACAATTCCAATTCCTTACCAAGTTTTCTATGGTCACGTTTTTTAGCTTCTTCAAGTAACTCTAAGTATTCAGTAAGCTCTTTTTGTTTTGGGAACGAAATACCATAAACACGGGTTAATTGCGGATTATTTTCATTACCTCTCCAATATGCACCAGCAACACTCAAAACTTTTGCCGCTTTTATAATGCCGGTATTAGGTATATGGCCACCACGACATAAATCTGTAAAGGTAGCATGGTCACAAAAAGTAATCGTACCATCTTCTAAGTTTTCTATAAGCTCCGTTTTATACGGATTACCTTTATATAGTTGTAAAGCTTCAGCTTTTGTAGCCGAACGCATTTTAAATTCATGCTTTCCTCTAGCAATATCTAACATTTTGTCTTCAATCGCTTTAAAATCTTTTTCAGAAATGCTAATATCACCAAAATCTACATCATAATAAAACCCATTTTCAATAGCTGGTCCAATGGTAAGTTTTACACCAGGGTAAAGTTCTTCAATAGCCTGTGCTAAAACGTGTGCCGATGAATGCCAAAAAGCAGTTTTCCCTTCGCTATCGTTCCAAGTATATAAAACCAACGACCCGTCCGTGGTCAAAGGTGTCACAGTTTCAATAGTTGTACCATTAAATTTGGCCGAAATCACATTTCTAGCAAATCCTTCACTAATGCTCTTAGCAACATCCATAGGTGTAATGTTCGCTTCGTACGATCTTACACTTCCATCGGGCAATGTTATATGTATCATTAAATAAAATTAAATTCAGTGTGCAAAGATAGTAGTATAAACAAATACATACAATATATATATAGGTATAATTTTTAACAGATAAATAATTCGGGCGTTCCCCCGATAAAATCGGGGTCGGGCTATGCGTTTCAAGTCCTCGCTCGTTGCCTCGCTGTGGGCTTTCCACTACTATCCCTAACCTTTAGTTTGTATTTAAGATAAAAATTATATTTATTCAACGGAAAACAGAGGTGAACTATATCCCTAACTAAGTTAGACTTATGCCGCGTATTAGTCCTCTGCTTTCTCCTTGAATAAAAGTTGAATTGCTTCAAATAGAATAGTAGACATAAGAGGTCTAATAAAGGTTCTAAAGAGGTTCAACATTTTAATTTACTTAAATATAAAATTATGAAAAATTATTTATTCCATGTGGGTATTGACATTTCAAAATTGAAATTGGATATTGTGCTATTGGACAGAATTACCAACAAATCAGAAGGGCATTTTGTGGTAACGAATAATCCTCAGGGATTGAAACGGATGCTTTCCGTTTTAAAGCAAAGGAAAGTCGACTTAAAACAAATGTTGTTCTGTTTTGAGAATACCGGTATTTACACATTCCCTTTAAGTTGTTTTTGTTATGAGAACCAATTTGATTATTGGGTTGTTCCTGCGGTAGAGATCAAACGCTCCAAAGGTATATCGAGAGGCAAGAGCGACAGAACTGACGCTAAGGATATTGCGTTTTACAGTATCCGCAATATCGATAAGCTACAGCTGTCGAGCGTTGCAGAAAAAGAAATCCAACAACTGAAATTGCTTTTTAAAGAATGTGATAAAATCAAAAAGGCACTTTTGCTATTTGGTTCGACCCAGGAAAATAAAAACTATACACTCTCAGATGTTTATAATACGGTAGCGGTTCAAAACAGGAAGACAATCAAGTTTCTTGAAACAAGTTTAAAAGCCATCGAGAAACAAATTCGAACGATCATAAAGCAACACACGGAACTGAAACGACAATTTGAGCTTATAAAGGGCATACCCGGTGTTGGAGAGAAAACAGCAGTTTACTTTATTATAGCCACAAAGGGTTTCAAGACCTTTGCTTCGGCTAGAAAACTGGCTTGTTATGCAGGTGTAGCCCCTTTTGAATATACCTCTGGTTCTAGTATTAGGGGTGCAACCAAAGTAAATAATATGGCTGACAAAAAGATGAAGGCACTGCTCCAAATGTGTGCTTTGTCAGCGGTAAGGCATGATGCCCAATTAAAGGCATATTACTTACGAAAGCAAAAAGAAGGGAAAAACAAAATGTTGGTATTGAATAATGTAAGATGTAAAATTATTGGACGAATCTTTGCTGTTGTAAATAGGAACTCTGCTTTTGTAGATACTTATAAATTTGCTGCTTAATTTTATTTAAAAAAAATTTGGTTTTTATCATAGAATACGCTTCCACCCGCCAAGTCCTATTATATAGTATAGTCAATATTCTAATTTAGCGAAGGACATTCACATATATTATAAGCCAAATCCATCCCAAAAATACCATTCTTCGCCCCAAAACAGACAAACCGGACCTATTTCCCGTGCCCGATCCTTCCAAGATCCCCCACCAAACCCCCATCACCGCCACCAAAACCCCCATGGATGTAAAAAACCCCAATACGTAACTAATTGAGAACCACGCAGAAGAAAAAAAACTATAAAAAAAAAACGAAAAAAGTACAAAAAAAGCATTGCGGAACCGGAAAAGGATAGTATGTTTGCAGCCGCTAAAAACGGCAGTAGTCGTAGAGGCAAACGTTCATAAACAGGTTGGGTA
>NZ_JBIFXS010000026.1:0-13466 GCF_043558645.1 Mariniflexile sp. HNIBRBA6329
TATTGAATATCGAGCTCATTATTGTCAAAATTAATTATAAATTTGTCTAAGGTTTTGGGGGCAGTCCATTTTCTATTTGGTTTTTATTTGCTAAATTACGTGCTTAACCACGCAACAAACCATATACAAACACGTTGTAAAACATTTTCGAAACGAAATCTAAATGGAAATAATCAATCAAACTGACATAAAAAAATACTATAAAATTTTCGGATATGTAAATTTTATTTTTAGCATTCTTCTTGTGATTTTTTTGACTGATATTGACCTAAAAGAACGGATTTTTGCTCTGATAGCAATTAATGTCGGATATCATATGCTTTATTTATTCTTTTCAAATATTTATGGAGACACATCTCGAATACGAATGAATAATAAATTTAATAATGTTGGCGGCGGAATTATGCTAAAGTTATTTTCTGTATTTGGAATTGTAGCCTCTTTTACTATAACTTATTTCTTTGTTTCAAACGTGATTTCTCAAAAGGAATATTATGGTCTATTTGCTATTTGCATTCCAATCGGACTTTTTCTCGGAGCATATTCTTTGTGGACTAAATTAAACAATGAATAAAAAAACGTTTTACAACACCGTATAAAAAAAATTGCTAGTTTTAGCTAAACCAATGTTAGTTGCTTTGTTTGCTAGCTTCTGATTTTCCTTCGGAAAATCCTCGCACACAAACACACAACTTTCCATATACCAAACGTTGGCATTAATTTGAATGAAGAACATTTTAACATACATTTTATTAGTTTTCCTATTTAGTTGTTCTTCTACAAAACAGAAAGAAAACTTAATTGGAAATTGGTACTCAAATAGTGATAACAACTATGGATTTATAGAGTTTCAATTTTATAATGACTCGCTTATTATTTATGATAAACTTGGTAAAGAATTCACACAATGGGAAGTTAATAAAGACAAAATTCAATTAACTCACATAAACGGATTTACTGATAAAAAGCAATTAACTTATTCTTATAAATTAGATAAATCAAACGAATTACTTACCCTCAAAATTCTAGGAGACACTATAATTCAACTCCCTGAACTAATGAAAGCCAAAAGTACTTATGCCTTTTTCCAAAAAAATATCGGTATCGAAATTGATTTACCAATAAAAGAGAATGAATTAATCCCTTTAAGTTTCCCTAATAATTTGGTTTTTAATATTTATGCAGGTTTTTCAGATAACAATTTAATTGTAAAAACCGATTTCACATCTGACTTAAAAAACTTGGAAAAAGAAGTAGCTGACTTTAAAGAAAACTCACGAGAAGAATTAAAACCATTCTTAAGATTTAACTTGATTGCTGACAAAAATATAACTGAATCTCAAATGGACTCAATTAAAGACCAACTTAAAAGAACTTCAATTGAGCGGATTTTCAGAACTTATAAAAATAAACAAACCGATTATGAAAATAATTTGAATTGGTTTGGACAAAAAGAATAAAAACTAATGCCAACACAGTATATAAAAAATTGCTTGTTTTAGCTAAACCAAAGTTAGTTGCCCGTTTGCTAGCTTCTGATTTTCCTTCGGAAAATCCTCGCACACAAACACGCAACTTTCCATATACCAAACGTTACCTGCAAGCTGAAAAAATGCCAGCGCACAGTCAAGCACATTTCATTTTGCTCGTACCTCACAAAATAAAAAGAGCTTGCCTTTTACCACCTCTGAATAGCTCGATTTGAACCAGTAGTTATATTTTGAGTTACAATAATTGGTTAAATCGGAACTTTTGTATACTTTTGAAGAACAAACTTAATACAGAAAATATGACTTTTCTTGGTAAGTATCTTACTGACAAATCAATAAATAAGGCTGAAGTTGCACGAAAAACAGGTATTAGAAAATCACGCCTTAGTAATCTCAGTACGAAAGAAGATACAAATCTTAAAGCAGAAGAATTATATCTAATCTCTAAGGCGATTGATGCTGACCCAAATGAGATTCTTGAAAAAGTTTATGGACATTTAAAACTGAATAAATAATTATGGAAAATCTTAATTTCATAGATTTATTTTCAGGTGCAGGTGGTTTGTCTGAAGGTTTTATAAAGGCAGGTTTCAAGCCTATTGCTCACGTAGAAATAGACAAAAATGCTTGTGACACTTTAGAAACTCGTTTGATATATCATAAATTAAATTCTGAAAATAAAACAGAAAAATATTACGATTACATTTCGGAAAAAATGACCAGAGAAGAGTTTATAAAAGACTTTGGCAATTCTGAACTTTCCGATTCTGTTATAAATATTCCAATTGGCGGTGATAATAACAAAATAATTTTTAAAAAAATAGACAAACTAGTCAATGGAAAACAAGTTGACTTAATTGTCGGTGGACCACCTTGTCAAGCCTACTCCCTTGTCGGAAGGTCAAGGGACAAAAATGGTATGAAAAATGACCCTCGAAATTTTCTCTATAAGGAATACGCAAAATTCCTTAAAAAATACGAACCAAAAGTATTTGTCTTTGAGAATGTTATGGGATTAATAACTGCTGAAAAGGGAAGTTATTTTAAAAATATGCAAGCATATTTTAAACGTATTGGTTATGAATTAGATTATACAATTCAAAAATCAGAGCATTTCGGAGTATTACAAAAAAGAAGAAGAATTATTTTAATAGGTTGGCAAAAAGGCACTGATTTTAAATACCCAAAATTTGACAAAATCAACGAGAAATATACAATAAGTCAAATTCTATCCGATTTAAAAAAACTAAAACCCGGAGACCAAAAAAATGTCACAAATTATGCTAAACCTACAACGGCATATCTTGAAAGATTTGAATTAAGAAATGGAGTTGACTTTGTTACTCAACATATAGCTAGACCTCACAATGAAAGAGATTTAGACATTTACAAAATTGCTATAAACAAGTGGTTGAAAAAATCAGAAAGATTAAAGTATCCTGATTTACCGACTGAACTCAAAACTCATAAAAACGAAAAATCATTTATTGACAGATACAAAGTTGTCGATATTAATGGGCTTTCTCACACAATGGTTGCTCATATAGCAAAAGATGGTCACCATTATATCTACCCAGATAATAGGCAAATAAGGTCGATTTCAGTCAGAGAAGCTGCAAGGATTCAATCATTTCCAGACGACTTCTTTTTTGAAGGTGGCAGAAGTGCTGCTTTTAGACAAATAGGAAATGCAGTCCCACCTTTGATGGCAAAAGAAATTGCAAAACAAATTAAAGCACAGCTACAATGAGTGATACAACTCACAAAATAAGACCAGCAGCTAGATTAATTCACACCATTGGAAGTGATTTAATTGGCGATTCCTATGCTGCATTGGTTGAACTCGTTAAAAACTCTTATGACGCAGATGCAACTAACGTTGACATAGTATTTAAATATGCAGAAATAGAAAAAGAAAAAGCCTTGTTTATATCCATTAGAGATAATGGTCACGGAATGGATTTTGACACAGTTATAAATAAATGGCTTGTTCCAGCAACTAATGATAAACTCAATAGAAAAATCAGTAAAAATGGAACAAGAATTCTTCAAGGAAGAAAAGGAATTGGTCGATTTGCTGCTTCAATTCTAGGACAAGAAATGACACTTTCGACTGTTGATGAAAATGGAGAAAAATCAGAGACTGTTATCGATTGGAGAATTTTCAAAACAGATGATTATTTAGAAAATATAGAAATTCTTGTTGATAAGAACAAAACAAACGAGCCATCTGGCACAGAAATACTAATTATCGCCAAAGATGAAAAGTATGAAGAAATAATATTAAATGATGAGGGATTAGAGGAAGCTGTTGAAAAAATTGATTCTAAATTATCCTATTGGAATAGAGACACTTTAGAACAGTTAATTAATGAGTTACGAAAACTCATTTCACCTTTTGAAGAATCAATTGATGATGAATTCAAAATTAATTTATCGTTTGAAAACTCACCATTTCCAGAAATAGATGAGAACATAAAAATTGATACTTATCCAATTATTCAATTTTACGATTACCGTATTTCAGGAACCATTTCAGAGGAAGGAAAAGCAAGCCTATTATTTGAAAACAATGTAAATCCAGAAGTTCTACAAAAAGAAAAAATTTCTACAACTTTCGAAGTAACTGGTAATAACAAGTATTGTGGTACAATGAAAGTCGATTTCAGGGTTTTTGATAGAGAGCCAGAAGCAATTGACAATTTGATAAATAAAGGTCTAATAAACCCTGTATCAAAAAATCTAATGGGAAAAAGGCAAGCAAAAAGGTTGCTTGATGAAGTTTATGGTGTTAATGTTTATAAAAACTTTTTCCGAATTAGACCTTATGGAAATGGTGGAATAGATTGGTTGGATTTAGATAAAGATAGAATACAAAACTTTACTTTAAAAATCAGTAATAATCAAATTGTTGGTTTTGTTACTATACAATCAGAAGAAAAATCCGGACTTGAAGAGAAAAGCGCAAGAGATGGATTAAAAGAAAACGAGTATTATTTTGGTTTAAAGGAGCTTGCTCAGAAAGCCTTATTCGAACTAGAAACTAGAAGATTAGCTTATAGAATTAAAAGCGAAAAAAGCAGAGGTAAACAAACCAAAGTACAAGACACCATAAATTCTTTATTCAGTTTAGCAGAAGTTAAGACAACGATAGGTAAAAGGCTTTCAGAATTCAAAATTGATAAAAAAGCGATTGATGAAATTGACACAATTTTAACAAAAGAAGAAGAGAAAAAATTAGAGTTAAAAGAAGAAATTGAAAAAACAATAGCAATTTATCAAGGTCAAGCTACTTTAGGCAAGATTGTTAATTTCATTCTTCACGAGGGTCGTAAGCCATTACAGTTTTTTAATTCCGAAACTAAAGTGATGGAACGTTATTTAAAATTTTATAGAGCAACAAAAGATGAAGAAAACCTAGATGAATTAACACAAAGCATCAATGGTTTTAAAGTAAATAGCAAATTCATTTCAAATCTTTTTAAAAGAATTTCACCTCTTGCAAAGCAAAAACGAGACAAGAAAAGCAACTTCCCTGTAGTTCAAGTTATTAATGAAAGTAAAGATGTTTTTAAATCCCATTTAGAAGATAAGAATATAAAATTCACGGTTATGGGAAACAAGAATATAGAAATATATGGCTGGTCTGAAGACTTATATATCGCTTTGACTAATCTAATTGAAAATAGTGTTTATTGGCTTTCTATCTCAAAGTCCAAAACTAAAGAAATAAAAATTGATGTATTGGAAAATAACAACTCTGTAATTATTGATTATAAAGACTCTGGACCTGGACTATCAAATTTAGAAATAGAATCAGGTGCAATATTTGAGCCTGGTTATTCGAAAAAAATTAATGGGACAGGCTTAGGTTTGGCAATTGCTGGAGAATCTATCGATAGATTAAATGGCGAACTTTCTGCAAGAAAGAGTACAGAAGGAGCCTATTTTCAGATTGAAATCAACAAATAATATGAAGGAACTAAATTTACTAATTGTCGAAGACGATTCAAACGTTATTGCAATATATACTAGAGATATAGACTCTTACAACAAAACAAATTCTGACATTAAAATTGAGGTAACAATTCTTTCGGATAAAGACCAAGCTATTGATATGCTTAAAAATTCCGATAACGTTTTTGACGGAGCTGTTATTGATTTAGATTTAAAACAATCAGGAGGTAGTGACAGTTCAGGAAATGAAGTGATTCGAGAAGTAAAGAACAATTTGAGGTTTCCTGTTTTTGTTATTTCTGGTACATCACACAATATTGACCCATCTCTTAGTGAAGAAACCTCTTTCTTCAAAGTACGCAATAGAGATGATGATTTCGATTTTATTGAAGAAATTGTCGCTATTTACAATACTGGTATTACGGAAATATTAAATCGTAAAGGAACAATAGAAAGCTATATTAATGATATATTTTGGAACCATTTATCCAGTTCATTAGACTTATGGACTGATGACAAAAAAAGGAGTCCTGAAGAAAAACAAAAATCTTTACTTAGATATACTCTATTACACTTGCAAGAATATTTAGAGATTACGGAAGATTCTGAATTTGAAAATTACCATCCTTCTGAAATTTATATTACACCAGTAATAAAACCACACGTATTTACTGGAGATATTGTTCAAAATACTAATGACTCTTTGAATCATGTTGTACTAACACCTTCTTGTGATTTAGCTCAAGGAAAAGCAAAGGATATTTTACTCGTAGCAATTGAACCAATAAAGAATACAATTGCAGGAGAAAAAATTGGGATTCTAAAAAAGGGAAAAGTGGAAAAAGAACAATTGGAAGATGCCGAACAAATTTTACGAAAGCTAATTCACAACGCATATTCGAATAAATATCACTTTTTGCCTAAGTATAAAAATATTGATGGAGGATTAATAAATTTTCAAAAGCTACATTCCTTAAGAGTTAAGGATTTTAATGATAATTATGCTAGGGTTGCTTCAATTAACGGCAGTTTTACTAAAGATGTTGTAGCACGATTTTCTTATTATTATTCAAGACAAGGTTCGCCTGATTTTGATTCCAATGAAGTATTTGAATCATTATTTGAGTAGTGAAAAGCCAACGCTCAAAGCCATACACATTCGCAATTCGCTTCAGCCAATGCTACGCCCAAAATTGCAAAAGAGTATGTCTTCTGCCAACGCTACAAACTGAACGGAAAATAAAAGCCAGCAGGTAACAATGTATATAAAAAATAGGCGAATCAGTAGTAAAACCAAGGCTTTTGGCTCGTATCAAAGTTGGTGCTTAACTGAAAATTCAGTGCTTCGAAATCGCCTACTTTTCATATACTAACCGTTGTAAAACATTTAACCAAACATTGAAAATTGATTGAAACTATAAGAAATTTAACCGAATTAATCAGAGTTGATATTATAATCGGATTTGGACTTTACTCAATAGTCTTTTTCTTATTTCGCAGATTCTCGGACAAAAAAGAATTCTTAAATAATTTTGACAATACTGCTGTCCGATTTACAATCTTTGCGGGAATTACTTACGGAATTTTATGGCTGACAGGACTGTTTTTGAGCTATAATCAAATTGACAATGAAATGGACAAAATCGCTTTTAATCAACGACTGACAGGACCTTATTGGTATGGTTATTGGCTTCAAACGTTATTTTGGCTTTTATTGACTCAACTACTTTGGATTAAACCCTTAAAAAAATCACTAATTTTTAGAATTATTTTGAGCATTCTTTTCCTTTTATCATTTGAGCGGATAGTAATAATCATAAAATCATTTCATAGAGATTTTCTTCCGAGCAGTTGGAGTCTGAATTTATCATTTGGAGAAATAATAATTGGATTGACAATTAAAACAGTAATTTTTATTCTAATTATAAGTGGAATTCATTTTGGAGTAAATAGAATAAAAAACGTTTTACAACAATGTGTATAATTAATGGCTAGTTCTCTCCTATTTACGAAACTCCTCGCGGATTTTCTATTCGGTTTTCGTTTGCTAAATTAGGTGCTTAAACACGCCACTAATCATACACAAAACCGTTGTAACACATTTGACCAAATCAACAAAATGAAGAAAAACAAATTAAACATTCTGACTCTTTTACTTCTAATTCCATTTATTGGAATTGGGCAAATACCGAAAGGACATTTTTTAGATGCCGATAAAACAGCTGAAAGAGGATATAAAGTAAAGCCGTTTAAACAAGAAAAAGAAGGAATTTATCATTATGCAGTTTTGACCGAGTTGCCATTTGTAAATGATTGTGATTCTGGACTTTCGGAAAAAGAACAAATTGCTTGTGCCGAAAAAAATTTGAGAAACTTTATTTACCCTAAAATTCCATCGAACATTGAATTTAAAGGCAATGTTTATATTTATTTAACAGTTACAGAGGATTCACAGGTTGAAAATGTAACTGTAAGTTCATATCCAAATTCGGAATCAACAAGCGAACTCATTAAAGAAGCACTTAACTCAATCGAATTCAAACCCGGAAAATTTAATGGCAAAATCGTTAAATCAAGACTTTGGACTTCATTCACTTTTCCTTCTTCATCAAACGAACTCTTTTCGGTTTCTTTAGAAAAAATGAAAAATGATGAAAACCCAAAATATGAAGACTATGAAAATTTGATTTTCGATGCAAGTCAGTACATATTTTCAAATCCAGTTTATCCAAATGGAACTGAATTTAAATCAGCTGCTCAAATTGTTGGATTTTGGATGAACAAAGATATCGGAATGGGAATTCCAACTTTCGGAAAGTTTTTCGACTCATTAACCAACGAAAACAAACAGCAATATCTTTATGCAGTAGCAATGATAAATTATGGATTAGACCAAAAATTAAATCATAACCGAATATTAGAGTGCAAACCAAAAGACGGACAAAAATATAGCGAACAAGAAGACGTTAAAGAAGTTCAACTTGGCGGAGCCAAAATATTATTGGAATTTATCGGAGATGAGAAAAATAATGTTCCTTTGAGTTCTAAAACAAAAAAGTATTATAAAGCCTACGAAAAAGGAGAACTTGAAGAAAAAATATTTGAATAAAAAACGTGTTACAACAATGGCTATAAGTAATTGCTTGTTCTCGCCTACTTTGAAAATTCCTGCAGAATTTCCAACTTGGTGTGTACTTGTAAAGTTAAGTGCTAATCCACGCAACTACTCATAGCCTAACCGTTGTGTGCAAGTTGAAAAAAATCAAATATTGAAAAAAAATGTAATTTGGAATAAATATTGTTGTATATTTAATCTAATAAAGATTTAAAAAAATGCGAAGAAAAGGAAATATAACTCGTTC
The DNA here is from genome assembly GCF_043558645.1 of Mariniflexile sp. HNIBRBA6329. NCBI lineage: Bacteria > Pseudomonadati > Bacteroidota > Flavobacteriia > Flavobacteriales > Flavobacteriaceae > Mariniflexile > Mariniflexile sp. HNIBRBA6329. The sequence continues at coordinate 8,810 of NZ_JBIFXS010000026.1, forward strand.
TGCTACTAGAAAATTTACTGGTTCAGTAATTCCTGTTGGAAGTAAAACAGGTAAAATTCTTTTAAGTAGCAAAGAAGTGGAAAAAATTCTTGCTGCGGTTCGTGAGGCTTCTACTGGTAAAACTATTCGTGTAGATATTTCAAAAAATACAGCTGAACGTATTTCAGCATTAGCAAAATAAAATGAATATTGCTTTAGCGGGAGTTGTTATTTTAATCTTATTAATTCCTGGAATTTTATTTAATAAATCATATTTTTCAGGAGAATTTTCATCTCAATATACTGTTCAAGATTTTTTCGGTTTACTTGCTAATACACTTCTACCTACAATAATTTTATATTTTACAATCGGTCTTCTTATTTCTATTCCATTTGGTTACGAATATGATTTCAAAACTCTTTTAGGATTACTTTCTTCAAATAAAGAAATAGTTGAAAATTCAATAGAAAATGTAGAAACATTTAAATATGAAATCATTTTATTTAATTCTTTAATGAGTTTAATAGCCTTTTGTTTCGGGCTTTTATTTAATAATTTAGTACTTAAACTAAATTTAGATACAAGATTTCCTTATTTACGATTTCACAACGTCTGGCATTACCTTTTGACCGCAAAGTTTATCTCTCTGGGTCGCTCTCAAATTGAATTATCAAGAGACTCTATTCAAGATACAGATTTAACATATGTAGTTGCATTAGTTAATATAGCAGGTAAGGCAATTTTATATAATGGAATTTTAGTAGACTATGAATTATCAAAAGAAGGAAGTCTTGATTTAATTTATCTAAAAGGAGTTAAAAGAAGAGAAATATCTGAATCCAGAGAATCTTATATAGATGTTGAAGGTCATATTTTAGTATTAAAATATGATAATATAATCAACCTAAATTTAAGTTTTATAGCTACTGACATTGTTAATAATGAACAAGGTGAAATTATAGCAATTGAGACAAGGTTAATTGAATAATAAACCTGCACACAACACCGTATAAAATTAATTGCTAGTGCAAGCTTGCTTACGAAAATCCTTGCGGATTTTCTATTTGGTTTGTATTTGCTAAATTAGGTTTTTAAAACACGCAACTAATCTTATACATCAACGTTACCACCAATTTGAAAAAAGCCGGAACTTTAATATTAATCATAGTAATTTCCATAATCATAAGTGTGATTTATGGAATTACGCTCGATTTTATTACTTCCAAAATTTCGCCTGAATTTTATACAAAACTGACCTTTTTCAATTTTTCAATTTTAGATGATTATTCCAGAGAATTTAGCGGAAATTGGACTTTCGCCCTGATTTGGGTTGGATTTTTCTCAACTTGGTGGTTTGGTTTTTTAACTGGACTGATTCTTGGGATTGTCGGAATGAAATACAGCGACGGAAAAAATTTACTGAATAAAACGCTGAAATCTATACTTATCGTTATTGCAATTACAATTGTATTCGGATTTATCGGATATGGAATTGCGGAATTAAATCCCTCGGAAATTATTACAAATTATAATTTCCCATTTGAAATTGAACATAAAGCGGAATTTAACAAAGTAGCGAAAATCCATAATTTCTCATATTTCGGAGGAATCGTCGGACTTATAATCGGAACGCTGAATCAAATAAAAAACTGGTGGTAACACCGTATATAAAAAATTGCTAATTTTAGCTAAACCAATGTTAGTTGCTCGTTTGCTAGCTTCTGATTTTCCTTCGGAAAATCCTCGCACTCAAACACGCAACTTTCCATATACCAACCGTTGTGCAACATATTGACAAACCCTGTGAACTTTCTAAAAAACATATTCAAATCGACAAAAAACAAAACTTCTAAAGGAGCTTTTTTCAACTCGACTGAATATGAAATGAAAAATCTATTGTGCGGAATTGGAAAATCGAAAATTACAGATAATGAAATTGAGATTTCTGACTATCCATTTGAACCTTCAGTTGCCTTTCCTAATAAGACAATTAACTCAAACGAAATTAAGTCTATGAGTATTGATTTCGGAACTTGTAAAATATATGTTGACAATGATATAATTTTCGTTTCAGCAGAAAAAAAAGAAGAATTAAAAGAGTTTGCGAAAAATAATAACATAAAATTGACCGAACATAGCTGGAATTGGGATTGGATTTTGGAACCTTATCTGGACACAGAATTTACTCAAGAAAATGAGAAAAGAGTTTTAGAAATGCTTAAAGAAAACGGAATAAATGAAAACGAAGTTGACCAAATTAGAGCTGAAGTCGGAAAACAAATGTATAAGTACAATTTTGACACAATGTTATGGGATTGGTGTAGTTTAGGATTGACAGATGTTCTTTCTGGAATGAGAGCGAAATATGATAAAAATGAATTTAGAGACTTTTATAAAAGAGCAATTGAAATTGACAAACAAAATAAAAATACGTTGCACAACAATGTATAACCGCAATTACGGCGGATTCGACTACGTCCGAATCCACTCGGAATTGCTAACGTCTGTGCTAAACCGAAAATAATCGCTAATTTAACCCGTAACTGACGGTTATACTAGACCGTTGTAAACAATTGCTCCTGAAAATGGATATAAAAGAATTAATCGGAATTTTCATTGGAATTATACAAATCATTTTAACCCTTGTAATTGGTTCGTTTTTGATATTCTTACCTTATGCTTTGTTGACCTATTTTTTTAATGAAAAAATTGGTTTATTAGCTCTGTTTTTAATTATCTTAATTCCTCCTATTTACAAGTTTTTAAAGCATAAAATTAATTGGGAGAGATTTAGAAAATAATTGAAATTTGATTTTGACAAATATTGCGGAGTATTAAGCGGACTAAAAATCGAACTGTGCGCAATTAAATGGATTTAAAATATAAAAACATCTGACTGACCAAAGCTGTACGCAACTGTTGCGTCGGACTTCACTCAAGCGGAAAAAATTATAACGGTATAAATCGTGATTACTCAAATGTGTCGCAACTGATTTACAACATTGTATAAAAATAATGCGTAAATTTATTCCTAAATCTAAAGTTAGTGCTTGTTTGCTTGCATCTGATTTTCCTTCGGAAAATCCTCGCACTCAAACTACGCACTATTCTTATACGTAACCGTTACCCAACATTTGAGAAATGCGAACTGAAATTAAATATTTAGAACTGAAAAGTGGATTTTCAGATAATGGACCAGCTTGGATTGGAATGGTTTCTTTTTCAAAAAGTGGAAAGACAATTTACTTTGACGGAAAAGCATTTCAAAGCCTGAGCGGAATGGGAATTAGCGGAAACTATTTTGACATAGAAAGCGGAGAGGAATATTGGATTTCGGGAGTTAAAAAAGATATGTCTGACCGACACAAATTTGGTAAGGGAAAAATCTTTGTGGAAAAACGGATTTTAAATGACTATTTGCAAATTATTGGTAAATCAGATTTACCAAAATCCGACTATGAATTGACCGAAGTGGAAACTGAAAAACCAATTGAGCGGATTAGTGAATTGGAAAACGAAAAAGCTCAACCGACTGAATTTGATTCGGACTTACATTTCAAAAACCCGAACGAATTAACGAATGAAGAAATTGAATTTGTAATCGCGGAATTAATTGAGGAAGAGAAAAATGTTCAGTTCAATAAAGCAAGGAGAAGTTATAAGAAAAAACGACTTGAATTCGAAGCTGAACTTGAGAAACGTGGAATAAAAAACGTTGGGTAACAACGGCTATAATTCAGCGTGGCGACAGTGCAAAAACCGAAAGTAAAACATAAAACCAGCTTGATTTCTCTGCGGAATAGTCCTGCGGACGATTCCACGCCGAAATCATAGCCAAACCGTTGGCAACAAGCTGAAAAACGACATAGATGGAATTTAAAGGAGGAGCAATAATCATAGGTTCATTACTTTGGGACAACGAACCCAAACGAATTAAATGGAGAAAACTTTATCTGGAATCTATAGAAAATCTAATTCCAATAAAAGCTCGAATTCGTTACGGAAGAGAATCAAGTTCTCGGAGAAATACACATACAATGATTTTGTCAAATCACCCAAAAACGGAATTTGGAAATGCGTATATTTTGAGATTTAAGGAAGTACTGAAAAACGCACGGAATTTAGAAAGTCAAGCTTTTGCTATGGCTGGAGCTGAAGGTCTATGGAAAGAATCAGGACCATCTTTGAATAAAAATTGGGGAACTGTTGGACTTTTAATAAATCCAAAGATTGAGAAAACCAGAAATCTTGAAATTATAAAAGAACGTTGGACAAAAATATATGCAGATTATAATTTCAATCCATCCGATTACATTATTGAAAAAGAACCTGAAATAATTGACAAAAACGGATTTCTAAAAATAGAGTGGACTGATGAAATGAACGAATTTGATTTTCTGATAGCGACATTGACTGTTCCCAACCCGAAATCTTTGTTAAACGAAAAAATTATAGCTGAAAGAATAAATGAAACTGGTTATGACGAGTATTTCCTGAACAATTATAAAAACGGAATTAAAACATTCCAAGACGAAGAAATAATAAACAGACTGAATAAAAAGCCAGTTGCCAACACCGTATAAAATTAATTGCTAGTGCAAGCCTACTTACGAAAATCCTCGCGGATTTTGAAGTGCCCCCAAAAAGTTAGACACTATTTGAGGGTATTTTTATGGA
>NZ_JBIFXS010000027.1:0-8287 GCF_043558645.1 Mariniflexile sp. HNIBRBA6329
CGCAGCTACCGGGTTATTGTCATTCTTAACCACGACATCGTCACTGTCCGTACAGTTCGAATTGGACGGATTGGTCAGTGTCCAGCGCAAGGTCGCCGATGTCCCTACCGGAACGCCGGTCACCGTTGTTGTGGCACTTGTTGGCGTGGTAATGGTAGCGGTTCCGGAAACTAGGGTCCATGCGCCCGTAAAGCCCCCTGGCGCATTTGCCGCCATGGTAAACGAGCCGTTGGCACATTTCGCCTGGTCTGGGCCTGCATTTGCAGTTGGAGTCGGATTCACAGTAACCGTAAAAGAAGTTACGGTATCACATTGGCTACCAGGACGAAGGCTTCGTACCCAAATTGTTTTCGGACTATTAGCAAGAGTCAAATTATAACTTTCTGGAGAACCAATTGGATTCGCTCCGCTCTCTGCGTCAGTCTGGTTGTTATGAAATGTTCTTACCGTTAGAGGTTTTGGTGTACTATTAGCTTCGTCAATAGCGCTGGTCAGGTCAAATGTAGCCGCACCACCAACTTCACAATCAGATAGGTTATTTACAGCTAGTTCTGGTGGACCGCCTATAAATCCAAATAAATAAGGTCCAGCAAAGTCTTTTAACTCACTGCCAAAAGCCCCCTCATTTGGTCCACCACCACTACTACGGGTTTTAACCAATAAACTTCCCAATATATTAGAACATGGGTCTTGCATTCCTCTTCTATCCAATCCGAAAGCGGTTAAATTGATAGCGATTTCAACAAATTGATAGCGTTGGTAGCTTGTAACAAAATCTGGCCCAGATCCTTCAAAAGTACCCCATGGAGGTCCTAATGTCGTGTTACCTGTAGCTGCCATATTATCATTAACTCTACCCCACATATTTGTACCTCCTGCTAAAGGATTAATGGCAGCATAACCATACACGCCTGAAAGCGTTCCTTTTTCAAAAGCAACATTTTTATCAACATTAAAAGGTCTATTAGCTTTGGTATTATCATAGTTATTAAAAGTGGTCTCACTCATCCATACCCTGATTCTGATAGAAGGCACAGTTCCACCGTTAATATAATCTACGGAAATAATGATAGTCCCTGGAATTAAAATACTGCCATCGGTATTATCAAAAGTCCATGCGGTACGTCCGCCATCAGGACCGAGTTTAGCTGGATTACTAAGATCTGCCACAGTTTCTAATCCTTCTCTAAAAAATTCAAAATCCAAGTGTTTGTTACCATTGGTAACAGCTAGTGAAGCTCCTGCAAATGCATAAAGCTCATCAAAGGGTCTGTCATCTAAAGGAAATCCTGGATTGGTTGAAGGATCATGCGGATTAGTACCTCGCAAATGGGCATATACATCGACAATATCGGTTTTTTGTGGTACACTTCCCATCGTTCCTATTGTCCAATGTATTGGATTATCAGAGTTTTTATCTGCTCCACCTCCAAAATAGGATGTTTCAGCACTACCACCTTTTACATACGTATCCCTTCCGTAAACGGCGTCTAACCATAAATAAGGAACCCCATTCCCAGCAACAACCGGGAAAGGTAAGGGCGTATTAAGCTGCCATACCGATTGTCTAAGTTCAATTGCTGTATTATTCACAGCGTTTGGAGGATTCGCATCAGAAGCCGGATTACCGCCATTAGCGCTACCTAACTGGTCTATTACCCCTAAACCTGAAGGACCTACAAACCAGTCACCAGTTCCTGCAGGAGCTGGAAGTGCAGGCCCAAAAGTAGGAGGAAATTGTAACGTACCAGAATATACATCTCCGTCAATACCAAAATTGGCCTTAACAGTAGATGAACCTACATCTTGTGCATAAAAAAATTGTGTTGAAAATCCAAAATAAAAGACCAAGCAACACAATACTAACTGTTTAACGGTTAAGGATTTAACCAACCATTTTTTTTGAGTAAAATTGTACATAACATTTGATTTAAGTTAATAAACATGCTACATAACAACCGTACGTAAAGAGAAGTGTATAGAGTGAGGGCTCGTACAAATTTTATTTTGAAATAACTTCCATGAGACATTTTAGTACCACGGTTTTTATTTCTGAAGTCCCGATATATTGGGACTAGTTCAATACTATTTATTGCTCAATTTTTTATTATTAAAATAGTAATGAACTATTAAAAATTTTGCAAAACAATATAGTGTAAGTAATACGAAGAAAAAGGGCATTTAATGTTGCTATTAATCAAATGCTAAAAAATCATTTCAATATGCTATTAATAAATGATTCACTTTTTTAAAAGGAGAAAACACCTAATAATCAATTAGGTAGTGTAAATTTAAAGAATATTTTTAATTTTTTATATAAAATTTTTAATTTATTTTAATTTGTTGGCTGAATAACATAATTAATCGATGAAATGAATTTTTATATGGTAAAACATTAAGTCATATATATTTACCAAACAATACCAATATACAATTACTTATTAACCATTATCTTATGTAACCTACGGCCATATTCAGTATCAAATTCTAAAAGATACATTCCAGAAGACAAGTGACTTAAATCTACAGATTGTAAAGCATAATTACCGCTTTTTATGCTAACTATTTTACCTCCTGTAATGCTATAAATTGATATATTGTCAATTACAATATTTGATCGTTTTTTAATAAAAAGTATATTAGAAGCAGGGTTAGGATAAATGGTTAAATTCTCATCTAATAAATGTTTATTGGTACTTAGTGAACTAGATGCACATGCTGTTTGAGTTATAAGTGGTTGACTACAAATTTGCATATTAGAATTTCTATATTGAATATCATTAGAACCTTCCATATCCTCAGCACTTAAAGACCTTAGCATCTTCCCACTAGATAATGAATAATGCATAACCACATTGGAGTCTATTACATGTCCTAATTGATGTGCATGACCAAGTTCGTGAACCGCAACACTTTGAAAATCTATTTCTCCAAACTGTGGTGTACTACTGCTGAAATTCCAATTAATATTGCTATTAAAAATCATGTCTGTATCTGTAACATACCACTTTATTTCTCCATCTTGATAACAAGCTGAATAAGCCGAAAAGGTTTGCCCTAAGTTTCCGGCAGGTAAGCTACCCATAGTTACTAGATTTACACCATCGTATGAATCTAAAGTTTTTGAAGTTGTTGTATTGCCTATTTTCCAGTTTATACCAGACTGACAGACCCAAGTATCCATGGCTTGTTCAAAAGGAGCTTGCGCACTTGAATTATAAAAACTATTATTAATAGTCCAAGTAATCCCTCCTTCTCCATTTAAATCGACATGTTGCGTTTGAAAATCTACATCTCCAAACCCAATGTTATAAGCTAAATTAATTTGTGAAAAGTCTATTGTTAATGGGTTGGAAGATTCTATAGATCCATTAGAAGTTGTATTTACCTTAATAGTGCCTGTACCAGCTTCATCTGGTATTTCCACTTCTATTTTCGAATCTGTCCAACTTAAAATTTGATTATTTAAAGCATTTGTATGTAAAGCACCTCCATAGTTGGCATTACTAAACCCAACAGTTCCTTTATTACTTCCAAATCCAGAACCATTGATTGTCAACACACTTTTTGTTCCTGCAGAATAATTGGTTGCTGAAAATGAGGTTATTCCCGGTGCTAAAATAGATTTACTACCTGTTGTGGTTTTTGCCAAAGACTCAGTCATATTCTTTTGTTCTTTTAAACTGAATGCAGCTACTTGTAGGGGTAACTTACCTATTTTAGAAATAATCTGAGATTGGAAATTATCTTCTATGTTTTTTATTTCAGAAAATGAATTTACAGCTTTATCCTTTGTCAAATCATATTTATAAAACCCTTGTTGAGCACTAAACGACCTATACTTTGGTATCTTATTAATTGATTTACTTTGAGTGTTACTAGCAGCATTGTTTTTTTCTAACATAAAAACACCTATATCCCCTTTTCTCAAATTTAAACTATGCGAAACTACTAAGGCTTCCAGATCTATTACTCCGCCAGGTGTTATTATTTCAACGGTTTCAAAAATAGCTTCTCCTTTAAATACTTTATAAACCTTAATTATATTTGAGGTTAAAATATTTTTATGGGCTTCATCCCAATAAGATGTTTTAGAAATGACTTCTCCTTCAATAATGGCATCTGATAATTCAACTTGATTATCTAATGGAATTCTTTGAATCAAATTATGATCCTGAGCATGAATGTTTAATATACAAACAAAAAAAACTGATATAAGTACAAGACTTATTTTATTGTAAAATTTATTCATAACATAGTAGGTTTAGAAATCAAACTTATAAAATTAATATCAATTGGTCTGATTTATAAGTATTTAATCGATGAAACACTTAAATTTTAACAAATACTGTGCGTAATTATATATGTATAACAGAAAATACTGTCACTCAACTCATTAGAATAACAAACTGCACATATCATGTTTTGGATGCCATTAAAAATGTTGAAATTATAAACCATTTATAGGCAGGTATTTATGGTAACTTTTAAAATACAATATGATTACACATTTAAAAGTGTAGGTTTAGATTCCTGTTTTCGCGAGAATGAAAATTTCAACGGAAACCTCGACATAGAATCGTCGAGGAATTCTTTTCGATTAAACGACAGATCGTAATCTATTTTTGAACTTTCATCTAAAAAAAAAATGTCTTATAGTAAATATTTGTAAATTATCATACCATAACACATTAATCCATTTACCATGAAAAAAATTACTTATATCCTTATTTTTTTGGCAACTTATGCTACCTACTCCCAAACAGTGGTTTGGTCTGATGATTTTAATGATTTAAACATTGCTGATTGGATCATAACTAATACCGAAACCATTGATGATGGCTTTAATTGGGGAGCACAGTTTGAGACGAACCCAAACATAGCTAAAGAAGTCTTGAGATCTGTGTCTTATGATACAAATGAAAATAAACAATTAGCCCCTGATAACTGGATTATTTCTCCAAGTATTAATTTATCTAATGCTAGTGGTACCATCACTTTAAAATGGAAAGCTGCTTCACCCGACCCTTCATTTGACAATGAAAACTACGCGGTTTATATAGCAAATTCTGCAGTTATTAATGATTTAGAAAATGGTACGACTATGAGTTATAACTTAACTGGTATCAATATGCTTACAGAACAATCTATTGATATTTCTTCATTTGCCGGTGAATCCAATGTACATGTAGCCTTTAGGCACTACAACGCGGTACCAGATGGAGGTTTTATTGTAAATATTGATGATGTTGCAGTTGAAGCTGAGACCGTTTTAAGTTTAGAGGATGTTGCACTTAACCAACTTAAATATTGGCAAAATAGAGAAACAAAAGACTTACATTTTAAATCTCTTATAAATTTAAAAAGCATTGAACTGTATGATACTTCAGGGAAAAAACTTTTGTATGTGAATCCAAATCAAAAAAATATTGAAATAGACACTAGTTATTTAGCAGTCGGGGCTTATTTAATGAAAGTTAATACCGAAAATGCTACAAAAATGATTAAAATTGTTCTACACTAAACTAGTTAAATACATTCTTATTATTAAAGCAATGTGATTTTATATTGCTATTCCTTTTGGCTTGTATTCAAAAATACTTATTCAAATTGAAGGGTTTATATTAACCTTGATATAAACCCTTATTTTTAACTACCACACTTTCACTTTATATAATTTAATAATTACTAATAATCAGTAGCTATTAATAAAACTTATGTTTTAAATAGTATTCCAAACTCTACACTTTTTTTCAACTTATAGTATGAAAATTCTGTGTTAACAACTTTTCATCGTTTTAATATTGTGAACATCAGCATATTAAATAAATAAAGTACTTTCGCCAAAATTTTTTAGGATTAAGCTTCAAATATTTTTATTAATTATATTTTATTTCTTACAATAGTACAAATATTTCATGTATTTCATCGATTAAATGATTGATATTTAGGCTGTAATGTTTATTAATCTATATATTTGATGCAATCTTAACCTACATGATTATGAAAAAAATTACATTCACCCTAGTTTTTATTTTGTGCTGTAACAGCATAAAATTAAGTGCACAATGTAACAGTACACTACCAGTATTAGAGACTTTTGATACAAATGTTATTAATGTTTGCTGGGATACTGTAGATGGTGACGGAGATAACTACAGTTGGGCGATGTGGGAATTCTCTCCCCAATATGGAGGACACAAGGTCATTGCTTCTTATTCTTTTGATACATTAACCCCAGATAACTGGATTATTTCTCATGCTATTGATTTAACTTCATTTAACCTTGGTGAAAATATTACGCTTTCTTGGAAAGTGAGAGGAGAGTTATCTTATGCCGCTCATGAATACTATTCTGTTTATGCAGCTATTAACAACCAAACCTCGAGTTTTGAATCAAGCCCAATAAAAAGAAGCGAATATACTGATGAAGTTGGAGGAGCTGGTGTTTTTGTTACAAGAACCTTAGATCTTTCTTCCTTAGCAGGAAAAATGGCTTATGTTGCTTTTAGGCATCATAACACAACCAATCAATCTGCTATAAATATTGATGAATTGTCGATAACCACAGGCACCCTTGATATTGAAGATTTTGATGCCAGTTCAATTAAACATTTCTATGATAGAAATAATGATGCATTAACTCTTAAATCATCCAATAACCCTATTGATACTATTGAAATATTTAATATTCTAGGGAATAGGGTACTTAATAAAAGGGTATCAAACAATAATGAGGTTCTTAACCTTTCAACTTTAACAGACGGCATTTATATTGCCCATCTTAAAATTGGAGATAGAGGTCATACTATAAAGTTTGTAAAATATTAATAAGTTTTATTGATAAACATACAAAAAGCGCCGCATTATGCGGCGCTTTCTTTTTAAATATTAATGATTAATTATGTTCTATTGCGGACTTGACGATACAATTTTCTTAACAACTGTACCTTCTTTAGTAGTCAATCTTACAAAGAATATTTGGTCATCTGTTCTTGAAAGATCAATCTTAGTAGTTTCGGTAGTCCCACTAATATAACTTCTGTTTTCAGCCTTTCTAACTAAAGCACCTTTCATATCAAATACTTCAATGTTAATATCGGTATCATAATCAAAAGAATACTTTATGTTAACTTCGCTTTCAAACGGCACTGGATACGCTGTAAAGTTTACTTCTTTTGTAGTTGTTGTTTTAGCTTGAACTGCAGCCTCGGGTTCACAAGAACCACCTGCACAAGTGAATCCACCTTCGAATGAAACCATACCGTTTTCATTATCAGATAATATTTCACTCATACTAGAACACATACAAAGAACTTCACAAGTTACAGCATGAGCTATAACATATATTGGTCCTGAAATATCCGTAACTTTAACCGAATAGTTTCTTACATAACCCAAATTAGAAGGGTTGTAAGGGAATTGGCCTGGAGCCACTGTATTTGTTCCATTTTTCTTAGGATAAGGATCACATCCAACATATACATGTGCTTCGCTCATAACATATCCTGGTTCCTCAATATCATAAGTTACAGTAACCATTCCGTTAGAATAATTAACAATTACGTTTCCTACATTCGTTCCTTTACTTGTGTCACAATGTGCTGCTCCTGCATATAATGGCATGGTGTATTCACCTTCACACTCTATGTAGTTTGTCCAACCCCATCTTCTAAAGTCTGGAATGAAACACTCAGCTCCTTCATTAGCCCTTGCAAAGGCTGTTTCACATTTGCCAATTTTGTCGAACTCACGTGTAATTGTACAAGTCTTCGTTGTAGTGTTACCACAACCATCAGATACAGTATAAACATAATCTGCCAATTGCGCACATCCATCTTCACGATCTCTAATATTTGTTGGATATGCTGTTAAAGTTCCACCATCTAAACAATTATCTGTCCATGTAGCATCTAATGACGCTGGGAAGTCTATGTTACAAATGGTGCTTGGCTCTGGACACGTAATTACAGGTGCCTTGTTATCAATTACTGTTACAACTTGTTTTGCAGTAATTGTTCTACCACAATTATCAGTATAAGTAAAGTTGACATCAAATGTACCACAGTTGCTATCAAAAGAATCTGCAATACCTTGAACCGAACCACTGATATCACAAGCATCTGTAGATGCGCCATTGCTATAAGCAAGATAACCTGGTTCGAATGCATCTAAATTTTCACAAAGTATATCTATATTACTTATAGATGCAAACGCTGCTTGCGGTGCTGGGTTTACATTGATCGTTCTGCTGTGCGTGATGGTACGTTGGCAATCATCGGTATAG
>NZ_JBIFXS010000028.1:0-6549 GCF_043558645.1 Mariniflexile sp. HNIBRBA6329
ATATCGAGCTCATTATTGTCAAAATTAATTATAAATTTGTCTAAGGTTTTGGGGGCAGTCCATTTTCTATTCGGTTTTTATTTGCTAAATTACGTGCTAAACCACGCAACAAACCATATACAAACACGTTGCCTACAATTATGAAAAACATCTCTTTAGCAATATTTATTTTCGGATTTCTAATTTGCAATAGCCAGAATAAATCTCAACTGATTATTGGAACGTGGAAACACGAAAAAGAAATTGACCAAAGAACTTATAATGAAAAAACGTCTGAGGATAATGGTGTACCTAAAATTATTGAATCTGACGAAAAAGCCGACCTATTTCTGACTTTTGACAAAACTCATGTATATTATAATAATAGAGAATTTGGACTATGGAAAATGAACAAAGATTCTTTATTGATTTATAATAAAGTTTCAAAAGACAATGAACATCTTGACAAAAAAATAAGAGAAGAATATTTAAAAGACGAATTCTTAGTCCTCAAAGAGGACGGAATTTATTTCTCTGAACCACATTATTTAAAAATAAAAAGATTATCAAAAGAGACTTTGGAATTTGGAAATGAAAAAAGATATTCAATTTACATCCGAATAAAATAACTGTAGGCAACACCGGCTATAGTTCATTGCTGCGGAATTTTCTGCCGAAAATTCCTTACTCTTTACTATCTTTGGTTTACAGCGGAATAATCCAGCGGATTTTTCCGCAACGAAACCATAGCCAAACACGTTGTAGCTAATACCTCAAAACCATATGAGTAAAACAAATGACCTAATTGATTTCATGCATTCTCTAACGAGAGAAATGGGAGATGAATATGATAGAATTCAAAAGAGGTCTACTGAAGACGCTGGAACCGCTGGCGACCAAGGGGAGGAAAATTGGGCAACAGTTTTTAAAAATTGGCTTCCTGCTGACTATCAAATTGTAACAAAGGGAAGACTTTTAAGTGAAAAGGGAATTGCAAGTCCTCAAATTGACGTAATTATTTTACATCCTTTTTATCCAAAACATTTATTAGATAAAAAACTATACTTAACAGCTGGGGTTGCAGCTGCTTTTGAATGCAAGAATACATTAAAAGCAAGTCATATTGATAAAGCTATACAAAACGCTAAAGAAATAAGGAATTTAATTAACTTAAAACCTTCTAATTATAGAAATGAACTTTATAGCCCTATTGTTTATGGATTAATTGCACATTCCCATTCTTGGAAATCAAATGGTTCAACACCTTTAGAGAACATTCATAACAAACTACTAGAATCTGATTTAAAATATATTAACCATCCGAGAGAATGTCTTGATTTTATTTGCGTTAGTGATTTAGCTGTCTGGTCTTCTTATAAACAACCGATGGGCATGCATGTTTACGAGCAAAATGGAAAACCTTTCTATAAGTGGATACCTGGAGTTCAGACTGCATATGGAAGGTCTGATAAGAAAATGTTTGATGAAGGTTCTCAACCTAAACTGAATTTTACCCCAATAGGTACTTTCCTTTCCCGATTATTAAAAAAGTTAGCCTTAACTGATAACAGGCTTAAAGATTTTTCTTGGTATTTCGGTCAAGCCGTAGGTGGTGGAGCATCATTACATTGGAGAAATTGGCCTGAAAATACATTATCACAAGAAGCTAAAACAGATTTAAGATTAAATGCAGTAAAATATCAAAAAGAAGGATTTAGGAGTGAAGGATAAGTACTAGCTACAACAAAGTATATAAAAAATTGCTACTTTTAGCTTAACCAAAGTTTGTTGCTTTGTTTGCTAGCTTCTGATTTTCCTTCGGAAAATCCTCGCACGCAAACACGCAACTTTCCATATACATCAACGTTAGGCAACATTTGAAAATGACCGTAAACCAACAAAAATCCGATAAACAATATGCTGCTTATCTAGCAAGAAAGTTTTTCAGCGGACAAATTTCAAAGCGGGAAATTTTAGACCAGTTTCCTGAATTTGACAAGGATTTTAAAATCAGACTTTTGTTTGACCGAATTACAAAAAAACCTAGGCAAAGTTGGTTCTTCGGAATTTCAAAAAAAGCCTATGAAAAATTCTTAACTGAAACCTATGAAATAATTGAAGACTTAGAAACTGGAAAGCTGAGATTTAATACAATGAAAAGACTATTCCAAGAATTGTGGCTTCATTCCGATAATTGTACTGAACCAATTGAACATATTTCAATTTTACTTTTCGAAGTTGCCAAATCAACGACCAACTCAAAGGAAGAAATAAGAAAGTATTTTAATTTATTGATTGACAAAAAAATTTTAAAAAGAATATCGGAAAAGCAATTAATTTATGAATTCACAGAAAGCGGAAAGAAAATCAAAATGGATTCTGAGATTGAAAAAATAATAAAAACGTTGCCTAACACCGTATAAAAAAAATTGCTAGTTTTAGCTAAACCAAAGTTTGTTGCTCGTTTGCTTGCTTCTGATTTTCCTTCGGAAAATCCTCGCACACAAACACGCAACTTTCCTTATACATAAACGTTATGCAACAGTTAAAAAAAGATTCGTGAAAAAATTAATGATTTTAGTTCTGATTTTAATTTTGTCTTGTAATGGAACAAAAACTACGACTGAAATTACTGAACCTGAATATGTTTTATCGGAATCTGACTTCGTAATTCTTCCTTTTCAAGAAAAATGGCATTGGATTTTTAAAAACGTCGAACCTACCGAACTTACTCAAACGGAATTGACGGAAATTGAAGATATATTAAAAATTGCGGTGGATAAAAACAACCAAGCGCAAAAAGAATATTTGTTAAAAAATAACATAGAAAACCCAAAGAATAAACGAAAAAAAACGGGTTTTGAATTGAAATTAAACGGTTATTACAGACAATATGTTCCTGTAATTAATGAAAAGGGCGAAAAGGAAATTTGGATTAATTTCTTTTGCTCGGACTTGGGGTCAGAGAATTGGCGAACTGATATATTTACTGTGTTTGATGGAGGAAATTGCTTTTGGAATATAAAAGTTAATCTGACCAAAAAAGAATATTATGAACTAGGAATAAATGGATACGCTTAATAAAAAAACCGTTGCATAACACCGTATAAAATTAATGGCTAGTCCTAGCCTACTTACGAAAATCCTCGCGGATTTTCTATCTGGTGTTTATTTGCTAAATTAGGTGCTTAAACACGCCACTAATCTTATACATCAACGTTACCTGCAAGCTTAGGAGAGCATCGTGCTAAAATGAAACGAAATGGCAAATAAAGAAGTTGAAATAAGGCTTTATGATAAAAGGGAGAAATTGACTGCAACTTTATATGTAGAGCAATTGGCTGAGAATAAATTTCGGATGACAGAAAATGATATTTTTAATTGCCGGTTGACAAAAGGGACGGAATTCGAGACTCGACTAAATAAAGAGGGAAATCATGAGATAATAAGAATAACAAAAGATTCTGGCTATATCACAAGGCGTTTCTTTCTTTCTCCTGAGTATAAAGAATCTGATTATCGAGTTCTCGGAGATGAGTTGGTAAAACGAGGCGGATTTTGGCAAGTTGATTTCGGAGGAATAGTAACAGTAAATATCCCGAAAGACTTTGAGTTTGATGTTGACCAAGTAATGAAGGACTTAGATTTAAAATTGACTGAAATTGTTGATGACTAAATTATGGAATGCATAGGTAGGATCAATAGAAGAAAGATTTATTACATTCAAATTCGGAATAATCCTAATTGGAAAACAGCCTTGCCTAAAGTTGATTGGGTAGCTTTCACAATTGCTAATACTGAAGATGAAGAATTAGTGCCACCGGCTGTAAAGATTTGTATGGATAGCAATGTGTCATATACTTGTAGTGCAGGAAACTTAGCAAATATGACTGAACAATATTTTGATGAAGAAATATCATTTCGCGGTGTTGATTATGAAATGAAAAATAAAAAGGAATATAATTACGACTTGTCACCAGTGACTACTGCGCATGAAAATTTCAGTGAAGGTTTTTGGTTTGCTACAACATTGGCTCATGATGATAATTTTGAAATTAATCAAGTAGTCTGTATTGACTTTACTAAAAGAAAGGTAAGGAAACACTTAATAGAATTGATTGATAAAATAAATAATGGTTGGCTTCCAAACGATGATGAAATTGAATTGGCTGAATATGACAGCTGATAAGAAAAGCCAGCAGGTAACAATAAATATAGGTCATTTGGCGGATAGTACTAAATTTGAGCATGTTAACACTTAATAAAATATATAGCGGTTTGATACTTTGGAGCTTTGAATTGCCAAACGCCCCATATTATCAACGTTGTGCAACATTTGACCAAAACCAAAACTGACTGAACTAAAATGTATAATTATCTCTTTTATTTCTTTTACAGTTACTACGACCGAACTGAAAAATGGAAAGAAGCTAAAATTCCTTTCTTATCAACGGTATTGATAATATCTGTTTTGTTAATGTTCAATTTTCTATTTATTCGTGACTTTATAACTTTCCATTTAAACGGATTTAGATATCGGAACTTTCAATATG
The DNA here is from genome assembly GCF_043558645.1 of Mariniflexile sp. HNIBRBA6329. Lineage (NCBI taxonomy): Bacteria > Pseudomonadati > Bacteroidota > Flavobacteriia > Flavobacteriales > Flavobacteriaceae > Mariniflexile > Mariniflexile sp. HNIBRBA6329. The sequence continues at coordinate 4,533 of NZ_JBIFXS010000028.1, forward strand.
AAAACTTAATTGTCCCGACCATTTTTATCGGACTGAATTACTGGTATTTTAAAAAAAATGACCGATTTAAAAAAATATTAAGCGACCATAAAAATATTACGGATAAGAAAAATTCAAAATTCTATTTAGCTTGGACATATATGATTTTGTCTGTAGTTCTTGTAATTTTAATGGGGTATTCAGTAAGAAATAATATTAAATGGATTTAAAAAAAACGTTGCACAACAAAGTATATAAAAAATTGCTAGTTTTAGCTTAACCAATGTTAGTTGCTTTGTTTGCATGCTTCTGATTTTCCTTCGGAAAATCCTCGCACACAAACACGCAACTTTCCATATACCAAACGTTGTGGGTAATTTGAGAAAACGGAAATGAACGAATCAAAAAGACTGAATTTTTTAAAATCATATCTCAAATTATATGGAGTTGAGAAAATTGAATTGACCAATGAAACAGTTGACTCAATTAGTGGTATTGCAATCTATGACAAATCTGACCCAGAAGAAAGACAAGAATTTATTTGGCATAAAACCGAAAGTGAAGTTCCTTCTGCCGAATTAAACATTTTGATTGAAAAAATTGTTGCGGAAAAATGGCATAACGGAGATAAAATAACAAAAGATATTGCCGAAATAGAATTTACAGAATTTGACAATGAAACGAAAAATAGAATGGAATTTGAACTTTTTGAAATTGATATTAAAATGGTTGATAACGGAGAAGAAACAGATTCCTACTTTGTGCATTACTGATTGAAAAATGAATATACTTAAGAAAATATCATTAATTGGAATTGTTTTCCTTTTGGTTGGCTGTTTCTCGACAGAAACAAAAAATGCTGAAAAAGCATATAAATATTGGTCTGGAGGTGAACCACCAAAAGAAATTGAATTAATAAAGGGAGAATATTATCAATCACCTCATTTTACACTAGAATACGAGCTATTCCTTAAATTCAAATCGGACAAAAAATGGTTTGACGAATTTGTTGAATATAACGGACTTGAAATTGACACAGTTGGAAACGAGTGGAAAGGTTGGACTAAATTACCTGAATGGTTTAAACCTGACCAAAACTATCTGATTTATGCAAAAGACCAATTAGACGAATTTGAACGTTCAAGATATTTAAGAAATCCTAAAACTGGAATTAGCTATATCTATGAAACCGTGGGAATGTAAAAAATAAAAAACTACCCACAACACCGTGTATAAAAAATTGCTATTTTTAGCTTTACCAATGTGAGTTGCTTTGCTTGCTAGCTTCTGATTTTCCTTCGGAAAATCCTCGCACACAAGCACGCAACTTTCCATACACATAAACGTTACCCAACATTTCTCAACGAACCGTAAAAAAAATCGAATTGAATAGAAAAACAAGTGATTTAATAGCTGGAATTTTATGTTCTGGATTTTCAATAGTTGGAATAACAATTATGAATAAATCGGAATTAATAACTTGGGTTACGATTGTGTTTTTCGGAATTGGAGCAATTTTGTTATTATTGAGATATTTTAATCCAAATAGTAAGTTTCTTCCAAAACAAAAAGATTATAATAAAAAGTTGAGTGACGAGGAATTTATGGAATTATACAACTCAAACGGAATTTTTACCTACGAAAAAAACGGATTTGAAATAACAATTGAGGAAAAACTGACCAAAATTGAATGGAAAGAAATTGAAAAACTAACTGCTTATAAAGTTGACCTTTTTGCAACAGATGAAATACGACTATTTTTAAAAGCAGAAAACGGAAAACAATTTGAAATTTCAGAAAGTACACAAGGTTGGTTTCAATTTAACGAAAAGATAAAAGAACAATTTCCTGAAATTAATAAAACTTGGGAAATTGACATTTCAGTTCCAGCATTTGAACGAAAAGAAACTGAAATATATAATCGGAATAAAAACGTTGGGTAACACCGTGTATAATTAATGGCTAGTTCTAGCCTACTTACGAAAATCCTCGCGGATTTTGAAGTGCCCCCAAAAAGTTAGACACTATTTGAGGGTAT